>JAUUYW010000240.1 GCA_030590265.1 Candidatus Krumholzibacteriia bacterium | reverse complement strand
TATGGTTGTACACAACATCCAGAATGACTCTGATTCTTGCATTGTGCAGAGCCTTGACCAGGTCGCGGAATTCATCCACCGCACCACAGGGGCTTCGGTCGCTGCTGTAAGCTGCATGGGGGGAAAAAAAGCTGAGGCTGCTGTAACCCCAAAAATTTTCCAATCCCGTGGGAGCATCCTGGGCATCGTATTGATGCACCGGCAACAGCTCTACTGCCGTGATACCCAACTCTTGCAGATAGGGAATTTTTTGGATGAAACCCGCGTAGGTGCCACGCAGATTTTCCGGCAATCCACTTGAGGGTGATTTGGTGAATCCGGAAGCATGCATTTCATAAATGACTTCCCGACCTTTGGGCTTGGGCAGTGGCTGATCGCCTTGCCAATCGTAAAGACTGTTGTCCACCACCACACTGCGCAAGGCATGGACGCAATTGTCACCACGAGAGCGGGCAGCCTGGCGATTGTAGATGTTGAGGCCGGTAACGGCACGTCCGTAGGGGTCGAGCAAAACCTTATCCCCATCGAAGCGTTGGCCCTGGTCGTTTGTGCGGGAACCTCTTGCGCGCCAGGCATAAACCTGCCCATGGCCGCAGTCCGCCAAAAAAATATGCCAGTAGGTGGCGGTGCGGTGGATCTGGGGACTCAGAGTGATTGTGGTGGCGGGCAATGGTGAGTCAGCTTGGTCAAAGAGCAAAAGGTCCAGGCTATGGGCTTCCGGTGAGTTAATGGAAAAATTGACTCCGTTCGGGAGACAGGTGGCGCCCAGAGGAGCGGGAGAACCGGGAGCAGTACCGGAGTTGTTTGGCAATTTGGGAGTCAAAATAACCTGCCTGGTTGAAGTTCTGATGTTCTGGGAATCTAACCATGAATCCTCTTTCGGTCACCTTAAACCTGATATTTAAAAATCATGGTTAATTGGTCAGCAATTTGGCCGATACCCAGGAAAGAGAAATGTTGTTCGGCGGATGGAGGTCTGCCGCATCATGATGAACAGTTAGATTAAGCAGGAAGATTCAATGCTGATCAACGCCCTGAAAATGCTGATCATGGCCGGCAAGGATGCCCTTGGCACCACCGGTGGTCTGCCGGTCATTGACGAAGACATCACTCAGATTAGCCATGGGCTCCTGACGTTTCCTTCATTTGGGGAGGTTGGTTTCAAAGGCGGAAATTTGAATCGTGTCCATCTTGGCTGTGATACCATGCTTTCTGGTCGTTTGGCCAAAAGTACCAGCAATTCGGGACCGATTTCCGGTTTGGAAATCTTTGCCAAACGATTTGTTGACAATGCTGTGGCAGAAATGAGTGGAAGGCATCCACGAGGTTGGATCGAAAGCCTGAAAGTGGAACAACTCAATTTGCACAGCCGTGGGGTGCGCAGTTTCGGGTTCCGTTTGCAAACAGATTTGGGGACTGTTTTCCTGATGGCCGAAGTTCCGTCCCATCTTGAGTTGGAAATGATCCGGGACGAAGGATACCTGCCCGGCATGGTCGGCACCTATTTGCCCAAGGGTTGGGCTGCTATGAAGAATATCAACTCCACGGGTGCCATAGACAGTTTTATGATTTTCCTGCGCAAGACGGAAATTGATGTTCAGGTGGAAGTCTCTGCGGGGGATGATCAATTCACTATCCACCACGGAGTGTTGCTCAAAACCACCAAAGTGGCTGGACAGCGAGTATTTAGGCTCTGTATGGATATTTCAGATTCTGAGGGGAAAGTCCCCGGTCATGGGGATGAAGTTCGGATCAAAGTGGGAGTGCAGGATCGCGCAATCACCTTCATTTCAAAATACCTGGGCCAGGAAGAATTGCCCATTGTGGGTTCAGCCACTGTCAAATGTGTTGATCTATCGCTTCCCAAGGCCATGAAGGTGGAGCAGCGGCGCCGGACCTTTCGCATCCCGGCCCAGGAACGCATTCCGGTGGAAATTGAATGTTTTGACCAGGACCAGGAACGTTCGGCCTGGTCGTTTGATGAACCCGAAGGTTACCTGGTCAAGGGCCAGTTGGCCGACCTCAGCTTTTCGGGTGCCCGCATCATTGCGGATCTGGACCAGATGAACGGCACTGTAACATCCAACAGCAAGGTTCTTTGTCGATTGTTTTTCCCCGGCGAGCCGGAATCGCTGCAGATCAAGGGTATCATTCGTCGGGCCACCACCAGATTGGCTGATTGGGATAACCAAGAGGACGAAGTGGGTCTGGAGTTTCTGGCAGACGAAGACGGTGATCGACAGACCTTGGAATTCATCCGCCAATATGTTCTGTCGCAACAGCGTTCGTGGTTGTCACAGCGGATTCACGTGGCGGGTGTGGAGCAGTGGTGAGCCTCGGGTAAGATTGACTGCATTTTTTGGAACGATATTTCGAAACCTACCAAGAACCCCATCACAATCATCATCAAATGGAAATTATGATCCTCCAGAGGGAATTTTAAGGGATAACTAGAAATAATGATCCATGGCACATGGATTGCGGTTTGCTGGATGTGAATATCCAGGACGGTGCCTAGAAGCCCAACGGGGAATTTTAGGGTCGAAGTGGATGGCATTTTGCAACGGTCGATCTTTTTGCCATGGCAAAAACCCCTAGCAAGGCAGTTTATACTGATGAACGGAAAAAATCAAAAACGCGCGTCGATTCTGGTTGTGGGCCTAATTTTGAGTCTGGGCCTCGCCTCCAGTTCCTACGCTTTTGACCATCTGGAAATAACCGTGGTCAACCCTCACATCGTCGCTGGGCATCCCGCCGTGACGGTGGAGACCGATTTCAGTGTGAATGTGCGTGCGGTGAACAGTGATGGCTCCACTGATGTGAATGCCAACTTCATTCATGCCCAGCTGAGTTCGCCCGATGTGGCGGCTGTCTTGCCTGGCTCGGTTTACCTGGTTAACGGTGAGTACCAGTTCGATGGAGTTCGTTTTCTGGCCGATGGTCAACCTGTGCGTTTGCGGGTGGGGGATGCCGATGACGGGTCCGTGCCCACTGCCGATGTGGATATCAATTGCTACAACTTTGTCCATCACTTTGATTTGACGGTTCCCGGTGGCGACAAGTTTGTCAATACTCCGGTTAATATCACACTGACTGCGCGTGATAACGCGGGTGTGGCTGTTCTCAACTTCCGTGATGATGTCGTTCTTGATGCCTTGGTTGGACATTTCCCAACCGGTGCTACCATGACTGTCAATGGTGTTGGTTTTTCCGACGGTCAAATTACATCGGCGGTGACCTTTTGGGGAACCGACCCGGTAACCCGTGAAAATGAACTGACCGTTACCAACTCCGTGGTTTATCCGGGTCAGTCCAGTGCGGCCATCGGCGTGGCAACCATCACTCCTTTGCGTCCTGGTTCCCTCGACGGCATCGTTCTTTTGTTGCCTGGGGAAACCCTGACACCTGGTGTCTCTCCTGGTAAAAACGGAATTCCCAACAACCAAACCAGTGGCCAGAATTTTGGTGGTATCAGTGTTTATGCCACAGACCAGCACTGGAATCCCATTGAACCGGCAGCCCTGCCAACTTTGAATTTTACCAGTGACGATCCCAGTGGTGGAGTGGTTTTGCCCGCCAACGGATTGATGGGTGGCAACCCTGAATCCAGCTTGAGTTCGACCCTGATTCGTTCAGGCACCACCATGATGACCGCAACTGCCAGCGGTGCTGTCACCGGCAGCAGCCGCAGCGATGTGGTGATCAATCCCCAGGGCTTGCACCACTTTGAATTTGATGCCGGTGTGTGGAATCCTGGCGACTCCCAGGTCACGACCATTCCTTTCAACATTCGTATCTATGCCCGGGATTCAAACGACAATCTTTTCCCTCTCAACGGTGCCGTGAGTTTGCGTGTGCGCATCGGGGCGGCCGATGAAAGTGCCGACTATATCCTCACCAACAATTCCACCTTCGTGAATGGTCAACTGGACGCGCAGATCCAGGTTACCAAGCGCGGGTTCAGTGCGTATCTTATTGTGGACAGTGGTGTTGTGGGCGAATCGGCAGCCTTCCAGGTGAATGCCGGGCCTTGTGAAAAAATTCTGATGTCTTTCCCCGGCGAGACCTGGGTCAACGGTCTCAATGATGAAAATTTCAGCGGCAACCAGGGAACTCCCAACTCGGTTACCGCCGGTCAGACCATCAATCCGGTGACCATTCGACCGGTTGATCGTTACAACAACCTGGCGCCGGGTAACCGAAATGTCACTTTTAGTTGTCCGTCAGGATATTTTGAACTTCCCGATTTCCCAGGCAATGTGGTGACCATCAACAACCCCACCGATATTCGGGTTGTCTTGCGTTCGGCCGATCTGCTGCAACATCTGCGTGCCGAATCCAGTGGTATCAATGCCAATGATTCCGGTTCGGTCATTGTCTCTCCGGCAGCGTTTGCACGCATGGTTGTGCAGGCACCTGGTGAAACTTTGGATCCTGGGATTTTCGACAGCATTCAGGACGACGGCAAAATTGGCGATTCTGCTATTCAGGATGCCGGTGTGCCTTTCGATGTGCAGGTTTATGCGACAGATGCTTTCTGGAATCCCGTGAGCGACGTAGACGCGGTGCTGCCCCTCTCCATGGATTTTTCCAGCACGGACGGGGCGGCGGTTTTGCCGAGCAACCCCCAGGCCATCAATGACAACAATGGTGATTTCCAGGTTACGCTGATCACCCTTGCCGATCCCAATCACCAGACGGTGCAGGTGGATCATAACGGCAGTGGTGTGTTTGCACTGACCACCGTGCCCATGAAAGCCGGAGTGATCGATCACTTTGATATGGGGATCAACAGCGGAAGCAATCCTACTCCTGCGGATGTTCTGGATCCGATACCTGATCACCGAGCAGGTTCGTTGCTGCCCAACGTAACCCTCATTGCGCGGGATATCTTTGGCAACCATGTGGCAGACTTCGCTGAAAACGTGACCCTGTATGTCAATCACGGTACGGGTATTCTCACGCCAACGGTGGCCGACATGAGTCTTGGACTCGGCGCTGGAAATTATCAAGGTGCCTGGCGCGGAAACATTCAAATCACTCGTGCAGCCCTGGACTATCGCCTTTTTGTTCGAGAAAATACTTATGCCCACACCGACAGTTCGAATACTTTCAATGTCTTCGCTCAGGCTCAGGATTATTCCGATCTGGTCATTCTGCTCCCGGGTGAAACCCACACTCCGGGTATTGCCCCAGGTAAAGCCGGGTCACCTTTGCCAATGGTCGCCGGGGATCCCGTCATCGCTATGGTCATCGCCACCGATGCCTACTGGAACCAGGTTACAGTGCAACCCCGGATCCATTTTGCCAGTGACAATTATTTCCAGATGATTTCAGCCAATGATGAACCGCTGGACCCCTCGGGTGCGGATCAGTTTGATTTGTTCTTCAAGACCGCCACCATGCATGATCTCAGCGTCAGCGATCTGATCACGCCCGCGTACACCGATACCAGTACGGTTTCGGTGACCCCGGATGATTTCAGCCGACTGATGCTCTTGTTGCCCGGCGAAGCTGC
>JAUUYW010000248.1 GCA_030590265.1 Candidatus Krumholzibacteriia bacterium | reverse complement strand
TAGGGCAAGCGATAGGTTTAAACGTAGGAGAAGGTTTCTTTGCTTCCGGAAATATTATTTCATCATCTGATGTTGGTGTCTACATATTAAGGCCATTTGATCAATTTACTTTTAATAACAACCATTTTTTTCGAGGAGAAGAAGAAACAGATTTATATGTGCGAACCAATAATGATTGGTCTTTTTGGGAAGAGCACCTTGATTTTACAAGTAACTATTGGGGAACGAGAGATCCAGAAGAAATTTCTCAATGGATCTTTGATGGGTATGATTCCGACGATGTAACCATATATGTAGATTTTCTTCCTCTGGCCGATGAACCGGTTCACACCGAGTCCACAACCTTTGATGGGTTGAAGGCGATGTTTCGTTGAGGTGGTAAGTATCAAACTGCCACCAACTGCCGAAACCGCCAAACCGCCAACAACATCGTCCCCACAAACCAAAGAGCCAGCCCGATCAACAAGCCGCTCAACTCCTCCACTCCATACCCACGGCCAATCATGTCATGGAAAACAGAGATGGCCTTTCCCGAAGGCAGACTCAGCCCCAGCTTTTGCATAAAACCCGGCACAATCTCCAAAGGCCACCACAGTCCGCCCAGAGCAGCCAGCATCATGGTGAAAGTCATGCCAAAACCATCGGCCTGAGGTCCGCTGCGAGCGATGCTTCCGAGCAGAACCGAAGCTGCGGAACAGAATCCCCCGAAGAGCAAAACCACCAGAATCAGACCCGCCAGGGAATCTCCATAATCGATGCTGAAGGGTGGCAGCATGTTCAGTACCAGAAGCACTCCGGCCTGGAACAGCCCCAAAATCAATCCCCCCAGAAAGAAGCCCAGGACCAGATCCACATTGGTGGCCCGACTGACCATCAGCCTGGCTAAAGTGCGATCCTGCCGTTCAGTGACCAGGTCCTTGGACGACATCATCAGGAACATCATCATGAAGAAAAGGATGTAAGACGGCCCCACATGCTGGGCAGCCCGGTTGAGTGGAAATTCCTCTTGCTCCACGCGGCCGAGGGTGCTCGCATTCAGGGCCACCCTCGGGCTTGACAAACCCTCCTGAAAGACGGCTTCATCCAAAGCTTCGCTGTGCCCGGGTGGGATGTGTCCGGCACTGTCAGGTGTGGCCACAAGAGTATAGGCCGCAGTCAGTGTGTTGACCTTCAGCAAAGACTCGTCAAGTTTCGTACGAACAGTCTGGCTGCTGAGGCGATCACTGTTGTAAAAAAGTTCCAGGGAAGCGTTGCGGCCATCTTCGGCAGCCAAAGAAAAATCCCCCGGTATGAAAAGAGCTGCGGTGATGGAGCCCTTCTCCACCAGATGACGGGCCCGTTCTGTTGTGACCGTAGAATCAGCCCTCACCAGCAGGAAAAATTCATTGTTAATCATTGGGGCCAAGAGCCTGTCCACCGCTGGGCCGCCATCAAGATCATAGACCATGAATTTGGGTTTGTTAGATTGACCGCTGGAGTCCCAGTTACCCATGAGTTGCCCCATGATAAATGAAAAGACCATGGGCATGACGAAGAGCCAGATCAAGTTGGTTTTATCCCGGAAAACCCGTAGCAAGCGGATGCGGATCAGGGCTCGGATAATGGCGAAATTCATGCCCACACCCCCTTGCGGGTTTTCAGTCGGATCAGGACCAGGTTGATGATCAGAAATGCCAGACTCATGCCCAGCAAGACCAACAAGGCCAAAGGGTCTTCGAAAGCGCTGTGGTTTTTCGCCATGATGTTGTTGAAGCTGATGTTGGCCCAGTAGTTGAAACCAAAGCGACCAAAGGTGTGCACCCACAAAGGCAGTGAATCCAAGGGCATCATGTTGCCGCCCACCATGGCGAAAACCAAAATAACGATGGTGCTGATGTTGTCCATCATCTTCTCGGTGGGCGTGATCAAAGCGATGAGCATGAACAATCCCGCGGCAGCGGAACAACACAAAAGAACCGCCAGGGGCAACGACCAGGCATTGGGACCCAGGTTGACCTGAAAGAGGATGGCCCCCACCAAATAGAGAACCACCAGTTGGAAGACACCCTGCAAGGTGGCCGCCAGCCATTTTCCCAAGAGCAAATCCGTCGATTTTATGGGTGCCAGGAGTTGCCGATGCAAAGTGCCGTTGAGCTTTTCCCGGTGGAGATCTCTGGCGCTGGCCGAAACGGCAAACATGAGGAAGAAAACTGAAAATCCAGGCAGAAAATAATCAAACAGATTGATGTCCCTGGGTGTTTCTGCCTCACCGGCGGGAGACTTGTCATGAACCGTCAGGCTGATCACCGGCTGATCCATTGCTTCGGATAGAGCCATGTGGCGATCCACTGCCTTGATCATGTTTTCACGGGCTTCTTCCCAACGGGGGTCATCACTGGTATTGCGCCAGCGTTGCCAAACCTTGACGATATCACCGGAAAACAGGCTGTCGTCAAATTCCCCATCTTCATCCACAAATTCGGGATATTGTTCATCGGGCCACAAACCGAGGTAAGCAGCCTCCCCCGCCTGGTACTGCCTTATTGAACGAGTGAGGATCTGTTCAACAATTCCGGATTTCAACTCACTGCCGGGGTCTTTCCACAATTGAACGGCCACCGGTTTCATTTGGAAAAAATCTTTCATCATACCGGGTGGTAAAACCACTGCGGCGACCACTTCACCGCTGCGAACCATGGCATCGGCTTCCAGGCTGTCGGTCCAGGTGACTTCAAAAAATTCCGAATCACGCAAACCTTGAGCAAGACGATCTTTCAGCATTTCAGGCAAATCGCTGCCCACCAAAACCAGAGGAATAGCACTGATGCCACTGCCCTTGCCAAACAGGCCACCACCAAAACTGAGGCCAATGATGAAGGTCAGCAACAAAGGTAAGACCATGTTCACAATCAAGGCTCGATGATCGCTGACAAAACGCAGTATATCTTTTTTTATCAAAGCCTTAACAGCCATTACTTCACCTGTTCCCTGAGGTCTCGTCCTGTGAGTTTCAAGTAAAGGGTTTCCAGGTTTGGCCTTTCGATTTCCAGTTGATCCAGGGGCAGGTTTTGTTCTTTCAGCCAAGCTTGCAGATATGGAAGCAGTTCGGCGCCATCCTGGGCCTCAATTTCCATTTTTCCCTTTTTTTGAGCTGCAGCAAAATAGCCGATCCAGGAGGTGCAAGTGGCCAGAAGAGCCGCTCGCTGGGCTTCGGGGAGTTGAAAACGCACAAAATCGTGATGCCCTACCTGGGCAATGAGTTCCTCCTTATCACCCAGAGCCACCATGCGGCCCTTGTCAATCACACCGATGCGATCGCACAGCTGTTCTGCTTCTTCCAGGTAGTGAGTGGTGTAAATCACCGTCATCCCTAGTTGGCTCAGTTCACGAATCATTTCCAGGATGCGGGTGCGGGCCTGGGCGTCGATACCCACAGTGGGTTCGTCCAGGAAAAGCACTTCAGGAGAATGGATCAGGCCAACCACCATATTCAGACGGCGTTTCATGCCCCCCGAAAAGGTGCTTACCTTTTGGGTGGCATGCTCGGTGAGGGCTGCCATCTCCAGAAGTTCGTCGATGCGAATTTCCAGGGGCTTACCCCCGAGGCCATACAATTCACCCCAGAAACGAAGATTGTCCCGGGAGTTCAAATCGGTGTACAAGGCAATTTCCTGGGGTACTACTCCCAACAAACGACGCACTTGGCCAGGATCACTGGCCACATCAAATCCCCCAATACTGGCTGAGCCACTATCGGGCGACAAAAGAGTCGCCAGGGTATTGATGGTGGTTGTTTTTCCAGCACCGTTGGGCCCGAGCAAACCAAAAAGTTCACCCTTGCCCACTTCAAAACTGATGCCATCAACAGCCCGCAATGAGCCGTATTTCTTTACCAGATCCTTCACCTTGATCAAGAGAATCTCCCTGCTGCCATGGGTGTGCGTTGATTGAAGGGGCACCTACGTTGGTACTGCAAGAAAAGTTGCTTGTGCCATAACTCTATACTCGCCACACTGTACGGGCCAACGTTCCGCCGGGCAACCTCCGAATCAAACCTGCCAGTTCCAGTGCCAGCATTCCTTCACCCCAAACCTCTTCGGTGCCTTTGAAACGTCGGCGCAAATCGTCCCGCCCTATTCCGTCGAAATCCAGGCGATCGAGAATCCACCGGGCGGCCGAGCCCGCCACCGGGCCGGCAACACAAGTGGAAACTTCCGCCGGACCAGCCGAGTCAGGAGCAGGGCTGCCGAGAACCTGCAGCAAATCGTCTGCCGTCTCCAACAAATGAGCTCCCTGCCGCAAAAGATGATGGCAACCACGACTGGTTTCCTGATCTACGGGGCCAGGCACGGCAAACACCTCACGGTTGTTGTCCAGGGCCAATTGCGCCGTCAACAACGCACCGCTGGGAATCGGCGCTTCCACCACAACCACGGCCTGAACCATGCCGGCGATCAATCGGTTGCGCTGTGGAAAATGATATTTTCGGGGGCCCGTGTCGTGCTCATATTCAGAAAGACAACAACCATTTTTTTCAATCTCCTGCCGCAATGCTCCATGCACAGCAGGATAGACTCTTCCCAGTCCTGTGCCCATGACCGCAACGGTGGGCCCACCCCCGTCGAGGGCACCCTGGTGTGCAGCCGCGTCAATGCCCAGAGCCATACCGCTGACAACACACCACCGACGAGCAGCCAATACCAAACCCAGGGCTCGGGCAAAGGCCAAACCCCGCAGGGTTGCCCGGCGGGTTCCCACAATGGCAACCGAGGGTTGCGCCAGGGTCTGCAGCTGTCCCTGAACAGCGACAGCAGTGGGTGGATCCTTGATCTCATTCCAAAGAGAGGGCCAGCATGGATGGTCAGGATGGATCTTCACAATAGGCGCACCAGGAAGGTCATTTGCCTGAATCATAAGGATATTCAACCAGTCCGGGAGGACGGTCGACAATGGCAATGAGCAGCAGGCTTATTCCTGGGACTCAGCACCATATTGGTAGGTATACAAGCGCTTCACCAGATGACGCAGAGGCTCGATACCAATGCGGGCCACCGAAGAAATCAGGATCGTTTCGATGCCTCCGTGGTCTTTGCACCACTGCCTTGCTTCGGCCATGACCGCGGCGTTGCGATCTTCAGGAAGAACATCCTGCTTGGTCACAACCACGGCGAAAGGCAACTCGGCCAGACGTTTCCCGTGCCGTATCAACTCTTCACGCAAGACATCCAAAGCACGTTTGGGCGACTCGTAGGTAGGATCCACAAGCAAGAGCAAGGCCCGGGTGCGCTCCACATGACGCAAAAATTCATGGCCCAGGCCTTTTCCTTCGGCCGCGCCTTCAATCAGGCCGGGAATATCTGCGATGGTGCAGCTGGTGAAATCACCCAAATCCACAATACCCAGGTTTGGCACCAAAGTGGTGAAGGGATAGTCGGCCACTTTGGG
>JAUUYW010000254.1 GCA_030590265.1 Candidatus Krumholzibacteriia bacterium | reverse complement strand
GTTTCACCACGCCGGTGTCCACGCCGCCCGGCATGACCCGTATCACCATGGACAATGATTTCATCGGCTTCCCGCCCAACGACGACCCCGACGGTGATGCCCTGGGAGCAGCCAAGGTGACCGCCGCCCACGAGTTCAAGCACGCCACCCAGTTCGCCACCAGCCGTTGGAACGAAGGCGGTTGGAACGAAGTTGATGCAACCTGGGCCGAAGATCTGGTATTTGACTATGTCAACGACTACTACAACTACCTGCCCGGTGATAGCCCCATCAAACACCCCGAATTACCCTTGGATTACGGTGGAACCGGTTCCTATGAAGATTGCGTCTGGCAAATCTGGATGAGTGAAACCTGGGGTGTTGAGTTTATTTATGATTACTGGGAATGGCGTCGCAATCATTCCGGTCAGTCGGTTATGGCCTCTTTTGAAGAGATCATGAACACCTATGGCAGCACCTGGACCGAAGGTTGGGCCCAATTCACTGCCTGGAATTATGGCACCAATTATCGGGCTATTTCCGGTGTTGGTTATGGTGAAGCCGCTGATTACCCCTATGGAAACTTTATTGCCTATACTTCCAGTTATCCGTTCAATCACAGTGGAATCGTGCAAAAGGTAGCGGCCAATACTTTCCGCCTGCTTGGTTTTACCGGTGACATTGACGGAACCCTGGAAGTGGATTTCAATGGTGACGACAGCGGTGGACCCATGACCGTGAGTTTCCATATTGAAAAGACCGATGGCACCGGCGCCATCGAAGTATTGACCCTGGATGGGAACAACGACGGCTATTTCATCAGCCAGATTCCTTTGCAGGACATTGCCTGGGCAGGTGCAATTGTGGGTAATTCTGCCAAAACAGGCCTCAGTCTTCACTACGACATCACAATCATGCAAGTTGAAGCCCCGCCGGTACCAGACATTGAATTGGATACCGACAGTGTTGCTGTGAGTCTGGCCGTTGGTCAGACCACTGAAGAGTTCATTGGTATTACCAACAATGGTGAAGCCGAATCTGTGTTGAACTACGAAGTTGCCGTTTGGGGCAACCCTCCCGTGGATCCGGCTGCTGTCAAGAGTATAGCCGGCAGTACCCTCACTTCGGACATTACCACTTACTTGCCGGGAACCACTTTCTCAGTGGCTTTCACTGTTTACAACGGTGCTGTGGACGTTGAGTGGCTCACCGATGTGAATATGGACTTCCCTGTTGGGGTGACAGTTAATTCTTCCACGGATTTTGTTGGTGGAACTTTTGGTCCCATGGTCAGCGATCATAACAACGGCGATGGTGCCGAAGTCCATTGGCACGGAGTTATCAATGCTCAAGGTTATGGCGTTGTCGTTCCAGACGAAGATGCAGTGGCCACACTCAGCTTGACCGTGGATGCTTCTTTCAGTGGTGATATCGTGATTCCCAGCATCATTGTTGGCGATGGCCGCGGTGCTGGTCCCCATAGCCTCACACCGACCCTGGTCCTGACCCAGGCAGACCCCGTGCTGGCCGTGACGTATCCCAACGGTGGGGAAGATCTTTATGTTGACGATAATGTTACTATAACCTGGGATACATTTGGTGGCGTTGAATTTGTAGACGTGGCTGTGTCCCAAGACGGTGGAAGCAACTGGGATGTCCTGGTCGAAGATATGGCCAACACGGGTTCTTATGACACCGTGGTGGGTGGACCGGGCAGCATTCACGCCTTGGTCCGTGTGAACGGCAGCAGCGGTTCCGCTGAAGACGTTTCCGATGCCGAATTCAATATCATTGAGCCTGTTCTTTGGCTGGCTGTTGACCCCCTGAGTGGTGCTCTGGATGCAGGCCAGAGTCAAACGCTCACCCTGAGCTTCGACTCTTCGGGTCTGACCAACCAAACCTATGAAGCCTGGGTGGTCATTGCTCACGATGCCGACGGCAGCCCGAGCATTGTTCCAGTGACCTTGGAAGTGACCGGTGGGGTCGCCGGCACCGGTACGCCCTCGGTGTTTGCTCTGAACGGGAACTACCCGAACCCTTTCAATCCCATGACCCGAATCACCTTCAGCCTACCCAAAGAGGCTCACACCTCTGTTCAGGTGCTGGATCTGCGTGGTCGTGTGGTGCGCACCCTCTTTGTGGGCACCATGGCCGAAGGTGAGCAACAGCTCAACTGGGACGGGAAAAGTGACGATGGTCGCTCCGTTGCCGCCGGTCTGTACCTGGCTCGATTGCGCACCGTGGGCTACGAAGCCACGGTCAAAATGACTCTGGCCAAGTAACTGACTTGATTCTGCGCCCCGCGGGTTCAGCCTGCGGGGCGTTTTATTTTGTGGCTTAGAACCTGACAACCATGGTTTTTTCCTTTAGTTTGGGAGGCGTGGTTCCTGGCCTCTCATGGGATCCGCATTGCCGGAGTTGTTATGGACGATGTGCGAGTTTACACGGGCACCCTGATTGCCGATCTGGTATTGCAAGAGGCCCGCACCCTGAAAGACCGCAGAAAGCCTTTGCGAGCCTTGACCCAGCGCTTGCGAAACCACGATTTTTCTGTAGCCCAGGTGGGACCTGCCGATCTGATCAGGCGGGTTTTTCTGGCCATCAGCGTGGTGTCCGGGCAGGAAACACAAGTGACCGAAATGCTGGATGAAGCCGAGCGAATTCTCTTTTCCACCGAATTCGAGGTGGGTGACCTGCGGCGTGATATTCACAGTGAAACTTTTTATTCCGGTTAGAGGAGCTGCCATTTGAAACTGATCGACTTGAGCCATGTGATAGCTCCGGGAATGCCCCAGTGGCCTGGTGACCAGCAACCCCTGAAAATTCATCGTCATAGCGAGCACGGGCCCGACAGTCACATGTCAAGCAGCCTGGAGTTTGGTTGTCACGTGGGAACCCATTTGGATGGTGCCCTGCATTTTCTGGCGGGCCAACCAGCCCTGGACGAGGTGCCGGTTGAGCGTTTCGCCGGATTGGCTTTGGTGATCGAGGCAACAAAAAAAGATCAGGACAACAATAAACCAGAAGCTCTCCCGGTCGATCTGCTTTCCGGGCACAATTTAACGGAAGTTGATTTTGTGCTCTTTCACACTGGTTGGGATCGGCACTGGGGCACTGAAGAATATTACCGCCACTGGCCTTGGCTGAGTGGGGAGTTGGCGGCGCTTTTGGCTGCGTCGAACTTGAAGGGCGTTGGGTTGGATACACCCAGCCTGGACAACTTCCACGGTTTTGAAGCCCATGATCGGTGCGCTGCCGCAGGCATGGTCAACATTGAGAATCTTACGGGCCTGGATGTTCTGGTGGGAACAGTTGTTCATTTCATGGCTGTTCCATTGAAGCTTTTTCAAACAGAAGCTTCACCTGTGCGGGCGGTTGCCTGGCGCTAAAATTATTGAAATAACATCAACAGGAACGAAACAGGGAAGGATTACACAGAGAATGGCTTATGGAAGATCCGGAAAAACCGAGAGTCAACACCTGGGCCTCCGGTGGTGCGCCAAGCGTCCCATGGGGTTGGGCAGGGCTCTGCAAAAAGCCGGATTTGGAACTCGGAAGGTGGCTGAATCCATTGTTTTGGCTGGGCGGGTGCAGGTGGATGGCCGGCTGGAATTGGATCCGAAAGTCATGATTGATTCTTCCAGTGAGATTTTTCTGGATAACGAGGTCCTGCGCCAGGTGATCCCTGCTTATTTGGTGCTCAACAAACCGGTGCGTGTGGTGTGTGTCCAGTCCGATGGGGTGGAATGCCAACTGGTCAGTGATTTTATGCCGTCGGGCATACCAGGATTGCGACCTGTGGGACGAATGGACAGTCGAAGCACAGGTTTGATCCTGGTTTCCAATGACAAGGACTGGAGCAACGCCCAGACTGATACAGACCAGCTGGAGCATGAGTACCGGGTTCAGGTTGAAGGTGAGTTGACAGAGTTGGAAGTTGGTGTCATGGATGCGGGAATTGTTTTGCCGAAAATGGGATCTTTCAAACCCAAATCGGTTCAAGTTGTAGAGTTCATGAACGGTCGCACCGTGCTGAATGTCGTCTTGACCGATGGCAAGGTGCGCCAACTGCGCCGCATGTTCACCACTTTGCGACACAAAATATTTTATCTTCGCCGCATTCGCATTGGGGATGTTCGCCTGGAGTATCTGGCACCAGGCAGATGGCGCGACCTTTCAGCCAGAGAAATTCAGTCCATCCGGACGGTGGCGGAATTGACAAAGAAAAAACCTTAACCCGGTTGAGGTCACGGTCATGGTTCAAATTATTATCTATGCAAGTCTGGTTCTGATCCTGGCCCTTTTTTTGGTGCAGGCGGTGCTTTTGCGCCGTCGCGCCAACCAAGTCAACGAGCTTGTGAGGCAGCTTCAGGAGTTGGACAGGCAAGCTGGTCTTGGCCGCCTTCTGACGGGCATTGCCCACGATCTGAACACTCCTCTTGGGGCTCTCGGCTGCGCCATGCACACCCGGCGCCAGGCCTTGGACAAATTGCGAAAAATTCTGGCAGCCGAAGGAGGAGTTGGTTCTGATCCGGTTGGTGTGCAGAAAGTCATGAAAGCCCTTGATGATACCCGCGGAGTGGTGGACGAGAGCATGGATCGCACTTTGGCCATGATTGATCATTTGCGGAAGGCCGGCCGAGGAGAACCAGAAGGTCCCGTGGTGCTTTCGGTAGGCGATGTCATGGACCGGGTCCTGAGACTCTTGAATCATCAGCTGAAAGACGGAGTGACGGTGGTCAATGAGCTGGACCCAGATGTTCTGGTCAAGGTTCAGCAGGGAGGATTGGGGCGGGTTTTTGTCAACCTGTTGACCAATGCCATCGACGCCATGGAGGGTGAAGGAAATATCCACATCCAAAGTCGCCGGCAAGAGGATAACATTTGCATCAGCATCGCAGACAGTGGCCCGGGGCTTCCCTCCAACGAGGCTGATTCTCTTTTTTGTTCCGGCTGGACTACCAAGGATTGTGACAAGGGTTCGGGGTTGGGCCTATTTATTTCCCGGGAAATAATTGAGGGTTTTGGTGGTGAGATCACCGCCGCCAATGTTCCAAACGGTGGTGCTGAATTGACCGTGTGTTTGCCCGTGGTCACCGGAGACGAACAATGACCTTGCTGAAAGGTCCCTGGGTTGATCTTCGTCCGGGTGAGAAGCGTTTGACCAGCCTGATGGTGGCCAACTATTTCTTTTTGTTGTTTTTCTATTATCTGCTGAAACCGGCTCGGGATTCCCTCTTCCTGACCCATCTTGAACCCAATCATCTTCCGTATGTTTATATCCTGACGGCGTTGGTTGCCGCCCCGGTGACAGCTGCATATGCCCGAGCCGGACTGAAGCATCGCCTGGACCGGTTGAT
>JAUUYW010000309.1 GCA_030590265.1 Candidatus Krumholzibacteriia bacterium | reverse complement strand
GTCCAACCGACGGCGCAGCAAAAGGGCCCGAGAACGGATATCCTTCTTATCACCTTGCAGAAGTTCCAAGGCTGAAATGGTGATAACCAGTCCGTTGAGAGGTGTTTTGGAATGGTGTTTTCCCAGCAATTCCAGAAAGGTCTCCCAGTTATGCTGAGCACTCTTTTCTTCGGATTGGCGGACAAAACGCCGATCTGCCTCAAGGATGACGGCCTGGTTGGTGAACCACCATTCACAACTGGGAGAACTACCGATGCCCACCAGATCACCCGGTCCCTGATCCGGTCTCTGGAGCCCGCAGTGGCGGATGATTTCACCTTTGCCTGATTCTTCAGTCCCCATGACCATGAACCAGGGCAAAACGTACAAGGCTGCCTTGCCACCCTTGCCATCACCCAGTCGGGAATCCTTCAACACCTGGATTGCTGCCTGCAACTCCTTGCGGGCATTTTCACGAGCAGCCTTTTCAGCCTCGGGAGCACCAACCACACTTTGATGAGCTTCCATGATCATGGACGTTTCAAGGTCCTCCGCCATCTTCTTATTTTTCTTTTTGGCACGAGCAGCAAGAATGACTTGCACCACCACGAACAGGAGCAAAATAACTCCCATGGCCGCCAACCTCTTCCAACCCACCAGGCCAATCTTGGGCCCCAGGAAAAAAACCAGAAAGAGAAGCACGATCATGACCATGCCCAATATCGAGCGAGGATTTTTGAGCATTTTCATCACTAGTGCGATTGAATTCATGGTTGTTCATTCCCTTTAGCTGGCCAGGGTGGGCATGGAATCAATGACTTGTCCTGTTTGGTAACTGGCCGTGAAGAAGAAAATGGTGAATAGCACCAGGAGAATCCCGAAACCCAGGGCGGCGAATTTCCAGAAGGGAAAGGTATCCTTGACCAGCGCCACGGAGCGGTCTCGCGGTTTACCGTGGGGACTGATTTTCAGCTCACGGCAATCTCTTGGATTATAGCCCAGTTGGTTCCGCAAGTCGGCAATGATGACCTCCAACTGGTTCTTGCCGGAAATCTGATACTGCCCATGGAATCCCAGGGTCAGACAAAGGTGGTAAACCTCCAGAACCTCACGCTTTTGATTGCCCATCCCACGGAGTTTTTCCAACTTAGTGAAAAAGCGAGAGCCGCCCCCTCTTTCACCAAAGAGAGACAGCTGAAGGGGTTTGTCCCGCCAAACCTCGCGACCAGCCCATTGGGAATTGAGGATTGTCTCGTCCAGGAACACCACCAGGGCGAATTTGGTGGAGTCCAGATCTGCCCGGGTAAAACCGGCATCAACCCCAGCCTTTTCCATGCCGGCCAGAAAATTATTGGTTTGCTGGCGGAGGTGCTCGGCATCTCCAAAATCACTACTATTGCGCAGGGACAGGATCAGCGAGAACATTCCCGAGGAAAGATCCAACATACTCTTGGACTCGTTGCCAGCAGGCTGAAGATCGGACATTAAGGACTCCCTAAATCGTTGACAGCACCTATTTCATGGCGATGAGTTCGAACTTGCTTTCCCGCAATCCAGGTCCGCCCAGATAAATGGCGATGGCCTGGGACTCCTTGATGGTCTCCCAGGTCTCGCTGTGCGTATCAACCGAGAAATAGGTGCAACCGGCCTTAAGAGGAAAGTCGCGCGGTGGAACCGGAACATGGGTCAGGACTACGCCGGGAGTAGCAGTGCGCACCAGAAAATCGATGTTGTGGGGCGAACCGATGATGGTCTGGCTGGGAACCTCTTCGACAACCTGTGCCACAGGCATTTCGCCCCGTACCGAGAGATACCAGTGAGTTTCCCCTTCCAACAACCCTCGGTCAGCGATTTCACCAGTGAGCATGGTTTCGTCCCGATTGTCCAGTTCGACTCCCGAAAAGCGGGAAGGCATCACCGTTTCCAGAAGTTTCCTGATCAGAGCGGTCAAGCCGATAAAAGTACCGGCCAGATCGGTGTGGTTGTAAGGGGGAATCTCACTTGGGTGGCGGTCCACGCCAAAGGTGCAAAGGGCACCTGCCAGTTGTGCCAGGGTCGTGTAAACCTGATGAGGATGGCGTCCGGGAGTTTGCAAATGGTCAGCCACCAGAGGCAGGAAACTGTTGACCGTATGCAGGAGCCAAAAATTTCCCACATCCGAGGTACCAAATTCCACCATGCCTTCACCGCGCTGCCGGGTCTGCTGGGCCAAGGCGGTACTCTTGGCGGTCAAGACCTCAAGCAACGATCCAGTCAAATCGAACAGGGGGCCCGATGAGCCCAGAGCCAGGCGGGGAGGAATGTAATCCGGGGCAATTCTAAAATTTGCGTCTGTCGAGCGCTCGATCTCCGCAAGTTTCAGGGTGATGTAACCATCAAGATTTTCACCGCTAACCAGAATTTTCAGGTTTTGACGCCCGGCGGTGATTTCCATTTCCTTGCCCGGATTGTTCAAATCATCCACCTGTACCGGTTCGCTCAAATGGCGGGTGGCCACCACTCCACCCTGACCTGCAGGACTACACTCGGGAACACCGGGCCGTTCGTCGGGAAAGGCCAGGAATACTTCCAGTCGCTTCAGTTTGGTTTCTAAAAAAAGTGCCTTGAACTCGCGGCCTGATGGGATTGGATCAATGCCAGGGGTCCGCACCAGGCTGCCGTCAGGCAGAATGACCTCGCATTTTTCCAACTTGAGGCGGCTGTTGCCCAGGGCTTCAATGTCAAAATCAGCCAAACGTACTCCCCAGGCGTAAGGCTCGAACGTTTCTTGTAGAAAACGCAGTTCGCCAGCCCGGAAACGATCACTTTGTTGAAAATGCTGGGGTCCCAGGAACATTCCCTCAGTCCAGACAATTCTATTCTCCCGACTCATTTTATTAGTCCTTCCAACGCTTTATTCATTTGACCGCAAAATTGATCCCTTGCAGATTCACGGTTTTTTTGAGTTCCTCATTCTTCAAGGCAAAGATGTACCGTCGGCTGTTGATGTCTCCTTCGTCGCAGAAGTTGATCAACATGGCCATGGCCGTTGCACCTTTGAGACGGGTCAAAGCCAACGATTCTTACGCCCCAGGAGCAAGGGTGACATCATGATGGGCACCTTCCAGGTCTCCACCCAAAGCGGCCATGGGATCTTCCCAAATTTCCTCAAAGGAACTGGCGTTGAAAACTTTGGTTTCCTTCAGGTATAAGAAACGCACGATCACAGGATGGCTCTTGTGATCATCACCACAGGCATTCAGTTGGGCGCTTCCATCCAGGACAATGGTATCGGTTAGAGTGCAGGTGCCGATGCCCACCGAGCAACATCCTCCCACACTCAAGGCCAAGACCGCTGCCAGGCCCATCAGCAAAATGATCCGACTAAAAACGAACATTTTATCTCCTCATTGCAACAATCATCCAATTTCCAACCGAGTTTCACCCACGGCTACTTTGTGGGTGGTGGTGGAAAATCATCCAACGCGGGTGCCGCTGGTGTTTCTTCTTCATCAGAGCCTCCTCCCAGCAGTAGCACTGCCAAAATCACTGCTCCAGCTCCAGCAGCCCAAGCAATGGGCTTCTTGTAAAATGGCACATCCTCGCCGCCTTCTTCTGGATCCGGTTCTACGGCGGCCTGCTGACAATCCGGCATGGCCGAGTTGAACAAATCAACTTCATCCTTGGGGAACATCACCGGGTCGGGCATCCAGGTCTGGTCCAGAGTGTGGACTGCACAGAAGTCTTCTTCGGCCTGGGTGGGTAGGCCCAGCTGAACGGCCGAACGAGCCCGGATAATGTAGGCATCTCTTTCTTCGGTTTCGGCAAGTTGACCGCTGGCGATCAATGAGGTTACCAAATCCATGGCCTGCTGGAATTCTGCAAAATCATAGAGGTCCTGGGCATGCTCAATATCCTGTTGAACGGTGGCCAGCACGGCGGGGACCCAGCCGATTCCAGGACTGGTCGTTGCCAGAAAAAGCAGCAACAACACTCCTGCCGTTGCCCGCATTCTCGATTTTTGCCAGTGTATCAAAGTCATGGCGATTCCTTTCTTCAGTTGGCGGATTTCATGTCAAATTTTATGCGCAGAGTTTCATTTTTTACAATGGTGATAAAATACTCTTGATCCTGAGATCCCGGATTTTGAGCCTGCATTTCCTGTTTTCCACTTTCCCCAAAAACCCAAGCCCTGTCCACTTCAAGACCCGGCAGCCGGATAGCAAGGATATGTTCGCCCACCAGAACCCGCGATACATCCAGAGGCAGGGTCCCTGAAATTTCGATTCCGTCGAGCAGGACTTGGGCCTGGTGAGTGGCCGCCACTTTCAACCCACCCGCATTGAAGATTTTTCGACCCAGATTCAATGTATCACCCGATGAAACCTTCAGGTCAGTCAAAACGAAATCGCCCAGGGTTGACCCGTGGTGGATCCGCAATTCAT
>JAUUYW010000218.1 GCA_030590265.1 Candidatus Krumholzibacteriia bacterium | reverse complement strand
CGATGGCGCAACCGGACAAGGTCCTTGACCTGGTCATTCTTCAAGCTGGTTATGCGCAGCGGTGGTCCATTCATGTCCACTCTATTCGTTGGAAGTGCATTCCTGCAGCACGAGATCGGGCAGGGGAACAATTTTTCTTTTCCCATAATCGAAACAGGTCATGCCGGTTTCGGCGAGAGCGATTTTGGCACCATCCTGTTTGCGGGTTATCCGGTGGAACAAACGGAAACCACAGCGGGAAGGTTCTCCGGCGGAAATTTCGATAGTGAGGGTGTCGCCGGCAAAAGCTTCACCACGATATACGATGGCAGCATCACCCAAAATCAAACCAACTCCACCGCAATCCAATTCGGACCAGTTGTGGGAGGCCAAAAAGGCCACGCGGGCCTCGTGGATCAACGAGAGCAGACGATCGTTGCCCAAATGACCACCGTAATTAAGATCGGTAGTGCGCACGGTAATTTCCACCTGAAAATCGTACTTGCTCAGGGCATTGATTTGAACACGCGACATGAGATCCTTTCAACCCAGCAAAACGCCGGCAATTGTGGCGGTCAGCCAAGAAGCCAGGGCTCCACCGAACATGGCTTTCAATCCCAGTGCTGCCACATCTGAACGTCGCTCAGGGGCGATGGTTCCGATGCCGCCAATCTGAATGGCAATGCTGCTGAAATTGGCAAATCCACAAAGGGCATAGGTTCCGATGACCACGCTGCGGGGGGACAAGGCCCCGGATTTGGCTGCATTGCCCAGTTCGATATAACCCATGAATTCATTCACGGCTATTTTTGTGCCCAGCAAGTTTCCGAAGACATGGGCTTCGCTCCAGGGTACTCCCATGATCCAGGCCACGGGCGAGAATAAAAAGCCGAATATTTGTTGCAGGGAAAAGCCCATCAGGCCCAGGCCGTAATTGATCATGGCCACCAGGGAAATGAAGGCCAGCAGCATCGCGCCCACGTTGGCGGCCAGCTTCAAACCGACTCCGGCACCACCGGCGGCAGCATCCAGCACGTTGCTGTATTCCCTGGGAATTTCCAGGGAAACTTTGCCACGGGTGGGCGAGTTTTCTGTTTCCGGAAACATGATTTTGGCCACCACCAGGGCCGCCGGCGCTGACATGACACTGGCGGCCAGCAGGTGTCCGGCGTCGATTCCGAAGCGCACATAGGCTGCCATCACGCCACCGGCCACCGTGGCAAACCCACCCACCATAACAGCCATGAGTTCACTGTTGGTCATGGTGCCGAGATAAGGTTTGATCACAAAAGGCGCTTCGGTCTGGCCCACAAAAACATTGGCCGCGCAGCTCAGGCTTTCACTGCCGCTGGTGCCCATTGTTTTGCGCATGACCCAGGCCATGCCCGAGATGAATTTCTGCATGATGCCCACGTGGTAGAGCAGGGCCATCAGGCTGCTGAAGAATATGATGGTCGGCAGAATGTGAATCACAAAAACAGTGCCGATGGGGACCAATTGTCCGGTGACGGAGTTGGTCACCTGCATGAACCCACCTTCGGGGTTGATGAAGGCTACCAGGTTTTCGTCGGTGCGATAGAGGTTGCCCCAGAGGAAGCTGGCACCCGCATCGGTGAAGCCCAAAAGGCGGTTGACAAAAGCCCGGGCGCTGCCGAAGAGAACCGTGCCCCAGGGTGTCTTCAAGAGGAGAACCGCCAGGGTGATTTGCAAACCAATTCCCCAGCCGGCCACCCGCCAGGGAAATTGCCGGCGATTGTTGCTCATCAGCCAGGCCAAAAACAAGAGAACAAAAATGCCCAGCAGAGATATTAGGTTTTGCAGCACGAGGGCCTCCGAAAGGGGTGAAAAATGTCTTTGTCCCGGATTAGGGGATTAATTCAGGAGATTATGAGCAAATATGGGGCTTCGTCCAGTATTTAAGTGATTTGTCAGTGGGCGGATTCTGGGATATAATACCTAGCACTGCCCAACTGTCCATTCCATCTGACCCACGAACGGATTCATAATGACGACCAATTTTTCCGGTGTGTTCGAAACCTTGCCCCGCGGTGGTGGTTTTCTGCGAAACCCTGCAGCATCCTTCAAGCCCACCCCGGATGATCCTTTTGTTCCGCAGGCGCTGGTCAATGAGCACCGGCTTGTAGCCGGGGCAACGGTCAGCGGTCCTGTGGGCAAAGGAAAAAAAGGTCCTCAACTCAAGGGTGTCTCGACAATTTGTGGTTTGAGTCCTGAAGATTTCAGGGCTCGAACTCCATTTTCCGAACTGGTGGTGATCAATCCAGAAGGCCGATTCAACCTGGGGAAAGCCGGCAATCCTTCCATGCGCCTGGTGGATCTTGTGGCTCCCGTCGCCCGTGGCACTCGCGGTTTGATCGTTGCGGCACCGAAAACCGGCAAAACACAAATGCTTGAGGAACTGGCCCTGGCCATTGCCGCCGATGATCCTGATACCCGGCTTGTCGCTTTGCTGGTGGATGAACGCCCCGAAGAAGTGACGCACTTTCGCAGGCGTGTTCAAGCCGAAGTTCTGGCCAGCAGCAGCGACCAGGACGCGGCCACCCATGTTCGTCTGGCGGAACTTTGCCTGGCTCAGGCCCGTTGTGAACTGGAATGCGGGCACAATGTCGTCATCCTGGTGGACAGCCTGACTCGCATGGGGCGTGCCTTCAATCAGCAGGTGGCCGGTTCAGGCCGAACCCTCTCGGGAGGATTGGATTCCCGGGCCATGGAAATTCCCCGCCGGTTTTTTGGGATAGCCCGCAATATTGAAGATGGTGGATCTGTCACCGTGGTCGCCACGGCCCTGGTGGAGACGGGGTCACGCATGGATGATCTGATTTTTGAAGAATTCAAAGGCACCGGAAACATGGAGTTGGTGCTGGACCGGCGATTGGCCGAGCAGCGGATCTTTCCTGCCTTGGATCTGCGCCAAAGTGGTACTCGACGGGATGATCTTATGTACAGTGAAGAGGATTATGAGGCTTTGAGTTTGTTGAGGCGGGGAGCTGCAAAGGCGGCTCCACAGCAAGCCATGGCCGGCATGTTGAAGCTGTTGGAGAAATATTCTACCAATGAAGAATTGTTGAAATCCATGCGTGTCAGCGGGGATGAAGGTGTCGGTTAAGACCTAGTCCTGCTTGAAGGTAAAGAGGTACAGGTCTTCCACTTTTTTCCTTGCCCAAGGTGTTTTGCGTAAAAATTTCAGGCTCGATTTCAAAGAGGGGTCGTGGGTGAAACAGCGGATATCAATGCGCCAACCCAACCCGTCCCAGCCGTAATATTCTGCCAGGCTTTTGACGATGTGTTCCAGGGTTTTGCCGTGCAGTGGGTTGTTGGCTTGGGAGTTGGTCATGAAATTGGAATGCTCCTCTTTACTGGTGCCGTGGAGAATGTTGCCGGCCTAGAAGAAGGGCCCGGGTTGAACCCGGGCCCAGTATGAAAATACATGGAGATAAAATCCCCTACCGATACATTGCCTTAACACCACTCCAGCTTGACTCTTCAGTCGGCAGTGGCGAGGTGATGATCAACTGCTGGAATTCAATATCCATGGCGACGTTGTCCGGGAAGACCGACCAGAGGTTGAAGCCGAAGCGGGTCATGCCGGTGAAATCGTAAGTACCCAGGGCGTCGAGGATACTGAGATTTTCAAGTGTTTCTCCTTCATAACCAAGATCAAGGTTGAAACTGAAGGGTTCCTGCTCGAGGGGAACGCCACCAGGAGAGGATGGGGAGGAGGATACGAAAAAGCCATCGGATACAGGATATCCATCAATAAGTGCGAAGTAGGTATCCGGAGCGCCCGCCAACAATCCGAGGCCCAGACCGGAGGAGAAGCTGACATCGAAGAACATGACATCATAGCCACGCACATCGTCAGGAACCGCATCGGTGAAGACATCAGAATCGACCTGGATGGTCATGAATACCATTTCCCCAGCGACAACGGTGCTCAATGGTTCATCTTGAATGCCGTTCCAAACAACGGTACCAACTGCGTTGACGGTCACAGGGGCGGCCTGTGCGGTGAAGGCGACGAGCATGGTCAATGTCACCAAAATTAACAAGCGTTTCATAACCAATCCTCCCGGAGTAAAATATTGTGGCCAAGGAATTGAGCCGAGTGCGAGACCTTGGCCACTATGTGTGTGATTCCCACACTAAATGAGAACGGTGATCATGTCAACCGCCTTTCATCCATTTGTCGTGAATAATTATGCCCATAAATTCAAATAATAGTACTTAAAATAAAAAACATTGATCCCACTAATATTTTCCCTACTCAAACAATCCGATTTATTGACAGCTTCCCATCTCACGGGTATTTTACGCACATGGAAGACTCCAATAAAAATCCTCTGCCACCGGTGATCATCGGCATCGCCGGAGGATCGGGCTCGGGCAAGACCACCGTGGCTTACCGTGTTCGTGAGGCTTGTCCCGGAAAAACCATCCAGATCATCCATCACGACTCCTACTACAAAGACAATTCCCACTTGCCCATCGAAGACCGCGCTTCCATCAACTATGATCATCCCAAAGCCTTTGAAACCAAGCTTCTGGTTGATCATTTGCGGTGCCTGCGCCAAGGCCTGGCTGTTGAAATCCCACGCTACGATTACAGTATCCACAGCCGTTTGCCGAAAACCGATACCTGCGAACCGGCGGATATTATTTTCGTGGAAGGCATCCTGGTTCTGGAATCGAAGATGTTGCGCAAGCTGATGGATATCCGTCTGTATATCGATGTGGATGCCGATGAAAGAGTGTTGCGACGCCTGAAACGCGACACCACCGAACGTGGGCGGTCCATGGAAAGTGTCATCGACCAGTATCTTAACGTGGTGCGTCCCATGCATTTGCAATTTGTGTGGCCCAGCAAGCGCTACGCCCAGTTGATTATTCCCGAAGGTGGTCACAACGCCGTAGCCATCGACCTGATCGCCACCAAGATCAACGATATTATTCGTGAGCGCGACCGGATGCGGGCCCTGGATAACCAGGTCCAGCTGGCCAAAGCCGAAGAGGAAGGGTCTGCCAGTGGCCCTGTTAACTAACCCCCCACCTGGAGGATGCTTGTGACTTTTGACGATCAGGAATACCTGAGCCGGTACCCGTTCATCGAGCGAGTCTTGATTTCATCCGAGGACATCACCCTGCGCGTGCGTCAGCTGGGCAATGAAATCAGCAACGATTATAAGGATTCGATACCCATTTTTGTTTGCATCCTGAAGGGAGCCTATCCATTTCTGGCCGACCTGACGCGCTGTGTCTCGGTTGATCATGAAGTGGATTTCATGGCGGTGTCGAGCTATGACGGTGGAACCGAGAGCACCGGAGTGGTGAAGATCGAAAAGGATCTGAAATCCAACATCACCAATCGGGATGTCATTCTGGTGGAAGACATCATTGACAGCGGTTTGACCATCGACAACCGGATGGCCCTGCTCAAAACCAGGAACCCGCGCAGCATCCGGGTGGCTGCTGTGGTGGACAAGAAAGTGGCCCGAAAAGTCGATGTTCCCCTGCATTACATCGGTTTTGAAATCCCCAACGATTTCGTCATCGGCTATGGGCTGGATTATAATGAGAAGTACCGGAATCTGCCATTTATCGGCATCATGAAGGCCTAGGAGTGTGTCCCGTGGGAAAAGAATTTCGTGAAGCCCTGACTTTCGATGATGTCTTGCTGGTGCCAGCCTATTCGGAGGTCATTCCCAAGGATATTTCCACGGGAACCAATGTGACCAAGAGCATCCCTCTGCGCATTCCTTTCCTCTCTGCCGCCATGGATACGGTGACCGAGGCTGACATGGCCATCGCTGTGGCCCGGTCCGGCGGCATGGGTGTGGTGCACAAAAACATGAGCCCGAGGGAACAGGCCAGTGAGGTGGAGAGAGTCAAGCGCAGCGAGTCGGGCATGATCACCAAGCCAATCACCTTGGAGCCCAACAAAACTATTGAGGAAGCCCTGGATCTGATGAAGCATTATCGCATTAGCGGTGTGCCTATCACCGTGGGTAAAAAGCTGGTGGGAATTCTGACCAACCGTG
>JAUUYW010000570.1 GCA_030590265.1 Candidatus Krumholzibacteriia bacterium | reverse complement strand
GGGGAACAGGATTTCCAATAGCGGTGGACGTTTGGGGCATCCGTTTCTATCATGCGGCATCATCTGTTGTCACCTGAAGGAGTTGTCGTGAAGAATCTGCGTCTATCCGTATTGATTGTGTTGTGTGTGTTGTCGGTGGCCCTGGTTGCGGTATCCGGCTGTGGTGGGGGGAAGCCTAACCCGGCCATGGAGTTGGGCGGTATCAATACCGGCGAAGTGCTGCAGGGGCTGCTGGCCCGGACCCAGCGAGCCATGTCCCAGGTCAACAGCATCGATGGGGCCAAAGCGGCCAATGAAGAATTGCTGCGGATCAATCAGGACTACGACGACCTGTTGTACCACATTCCCAAACTCAGCGACGAGGGCCGCGCCGCCCTGGCCAAGGAGTCCGGCCGAGCCCTGCCGGAGATGAGATCCATGGTCAACCAGATCCACGAAATGCCAGCCCTGGACGAGATTCTGGGTGAAACGCTGGATCAAATGGTCGCCAAGCTGGAAATGGTGCGTTGAAATCCACCGGATTCAATTAAAAACGGCCAAAAGTTGACGGGAATGGGGCCCTTTGATACATTGACCGGCGTCTAATCCCCATCCAATCACATTTTCGAGGGAGAGCCTCATGAAACGAATCCTGGTATTGCTGGCAACTGTTGTTTTTGTCCTGAGCCTCTCTGTGACGGCCATGGCCCAGGAACACCAAAAATCCGTTCCCATGCAGATGTATCACGTTGTGATGGTCAAGCACGGCCCCAACTGGAAATCGCAGGGCTCCGAAGAGGGTATGGATGCCCGGATGCAGCTCATCGACGGGGTGCGCAAGGGTGCCAAGAGCGGCTTGATCGTGAGCGCCGGACTCGTCAATGATGAAACTGATGTGGAATTCATCATCATCATGAATGTCGAGACCAAGACCGAGGCCTACACGATTTTGCAAAAGGCACCCAACTACAAGAACGGCATGTTTGCCGCGGACATCTATTCCATGTTCGCGCCCAAGGGTCTTGTTGTGGCCACGGCCAAATAGCTGAACGATCGAACGCCGACTGTCGGTTGCAAGAGTAAAGGTCTGGAGGAGATCGGGCCCCTTGTTGCGATGGCTGTCATTCCACTTTCCGAAAGAGAAAACGATGCGCATTAAAATGAAGACTCTGGTGACTGTGGCTCTGCTGACTGTTCTGGTCATCACGGCCGCCCCTGAAGCTTTTGCCCAGAAGCCCGCTGGTGCTGCCCGCCCGGCCATGGATTTCAGTTTCACGTACGGCAGCATGTGGGGTGGCAATATCAGCGCTGCAGCAGGAAAGTTGCGGTCTGGCACCGCGGGCAGCATGGCCTTTGCCCTGGATGTGCCCGTTCGCCCCGGCATGGCGCTGGAACTCAGCTACCTCCGGCAGGACGGCAAGCTGGATTGGGACCCGAGGGTCGGGACCAAGGAAACGCTGACTGACATGTCGGTGAATGTCTGGCACATCGGAACCCTGCGAGAAATGGCCCCTCCTGGCAGCAAGGTGATCCCTTACCTGCAGGGTTCGCTGGGTGCCACCTATTTCAGTCCTTCGGCCTCCACTGTCGTCATTGAAGGCGAAACCTTCAAAATAGACGGTTCGACAAAATTCTCCATCGCCTTCGGACTGGGCTTCAAATCCTTCTTTGGC
>JAUUYW010000343.1 GCA_030590265.1 Candidatus Krumholzibacteriia bacterium | reverse complement strand
GAACCAGTTCAATGCCGCCGCCGAGGATCATGCCGGCCAGGGCGGCCGCTTTCAAACGCCCGGTCAAAGGCCCGCGCCAGTACATCAGTAGAGTCAAAACCATCAGGAAGGGAACGTGAATCTGGTCGCCCAGGTTGCCGATGAGTGGATGCCGGCGCAAGACCATGGGTATGGGGATGAAAAAGGGAATCAGTAGAAGAGCCACCAACCCAAGCAGAATAGGCCATTGGTTCAACAAGGCGGGAGCAGGCAGTTTGGGGGTTGGGCGTTGGGGGTTCATCAGGTTCTCGGTTTCCAGATCACCTGTTTGCGACCCTGGAGGAATTGCACCCAGGCCATGGCGCTGGCCACGTTCAAAACGCAGAGGTAATAAATCAGTCCCACGAGTTTGGGTAGCTCTTGGTGCCGCAGAATGTGTCCCAGGAAGGCTAAAAAATAGAATGCGATTTGGGCCATCATCATGCCCCGCCAAAACCAATCACCAGTCAGGGCCAGGGGGATGTTTGCCGCCAGGGCGGTGATCATGAATAGAAAGGCCAGATAACGCAAAACCTTGTGAGAAAAAAGTTGCCAGGCAAAGATTCCGAAGCGGAATGGATTCAACAGGACGGCTTTGTCTTTCAGGGCATGGAAGGCGCGCAGGCCCACCCGAACCCGCATGCGGAATTCATCGTTGGCAGAGGCCAGGGCGTCTTCGTAGAGCAGGGCTTTGGGCTGATAGACAACTCGGTAACCTTGCTCGCGAACGGTCAATGGCTGCACGAAATCTGGAAGCTGGTCGGCATTCATGGGGGTGTAAATGGAACGGCGCATGGCGTCCACACCTCCGTCTACACCCACGATGGAGCCCAGGTCGGTTTCAATGGCCCGCAGGGAGTTTTCATAGGTCATGTAGGTGGAGCAGCCTTCGCCGGTGAGAGAGCCGTCGGGTGCCTTGTACACCATGCGACCGGTGACATATCCCACAGCAGGGTCGGCAAAAACGGCAACCAGATGATTCAGCGCCTCGGATTGGTATAGACTGTTGGCGTCACTGAAAACGACGATCTCACCGTTGGCTTCGGGCAGGATAAGATTCAGGCCCGAGGTTTTGCCGGCGCGGGGGACCTGGCGAATGAGCCGAACACGATCGTCATTGATGGCACGAACGATATCATCGGTACCGTCTTCACTTTCATCGGAGACGACGATCACGTTGATTTTTTCAGCCGGGTAATCAAGGTCTAATTTGTTGCGCACGGTTTCTTCGATGTGGGCGGCTTCGTTGAAGGCGGCGATGACCACGGTGACGGTGGGCTGGAAGGATCCTGCTTCGGCTTCGCGCACTTCACGGCGCAGCACCCGGGCCAACAAACCCGCAAGCAGGGGATAGCCGGCGTACACGTACATCACCAGTCCCACACTCCACCAAAAAATGATTTCCAAGACGCCCAAAAAAACAACCTCTCCAGGTATGGTCAGATCAGATCAACAAATCAGCCAAAGAACAGATAACTGACGGCGATGGCGGCGCTGATTCCCGCCGCGTCGGCCACCAGGGCGCAGAGCACCGCGTGCCGGGTTTTGCGAATTCCCACCGAGCCAAAATAGACGGCCAGCACATAAAAAGTTGTTTCAGTGCTGCCCTGGATCACGCTGGCCAGGCGTCCGGCAAAACTATCGGCTCCGTGGGCCTGCATGGTTTCGATCATCATGCCCCGGGCGCCGCTGCCGCTCAAGGGTTTCATGAAGGCGGTGGGCAGCCCGTCGATGAAACGGGCGTCCAGGCCAATAGTTCCAGCCAGGCTGCGTCCGCCATCGAGAATCAAGTCGAGGGCCCCACTGGCCCGAAAAACGCCAATGGCCACCAGCATGGCCACCAGGTACGGTACTATGCCGATGGCCACCTTGAAACCATCTTTGGCGCCTTCGACAAAAGTTTCGTACAGATTGATTCTTCGGCGAATGGCGCCGATCATGAAGCCGATAATCACCGAAAATACCAGGAAGTTGGCCAGAACTGAAGACTGGGCCTGCATGGTTTCGCGATCCAGGCTGCCGAAATAGGCCACCATGCCGGCGATCAGCAGGGTCATGCCGCCCAGATAACCCAGCACTACCGGGCTGGCCAGATTGATTTTCTGGAAGGCGGCGGTGATCAGCAATCCGGCCAGGGTGCTGCAATAGGTGGCGATGAGGATGGGCAGAAAAATATCCGTGGGGTCGACGGCGCCCATCTGGGCCCGATAAGTGAAAATGGTGATGGGAATGATGGTGACGGCCGAGGTGTTGATGACCATGAAAAGGATCATCTCATTGCTTGCGGTGTCCTTTTGTGGGTTCAGGTCCTGGAGGTCCTGCATGGCCTTCAGGCCCAGAGGAGTGGCCGCATTGTCCAGCCCCAGCATGTTGGCGGACATGTTCATGACGATGCTGCCGGTGGCTGGGTGACCGTCGGGAATACCGGGAAAGAGCCGTCTCAGCAACGGCCCGAAGGCCTTGGCCAGCAAGTCCACGGCGCCGCCTTTTTCCCCGATGCGCATTATTCCCAGCCATAGGCACATGACACCGGTCAAACCCAGCGCTATCTTGAAGGCGGTTTCGGCCATGTCGAAGGTGGCGCCGACCATGTCCTGCCACACTTCAGGGTGTCCGGTCAGGGCGCGCACAACGGCGGCTGCAAAGCCTCCCACGAAAAAAAAGGTCCAAATCCTGTTGAGCATCCGTTCTCCAGGTTGTTGTTTCGAGGCAATCAGGGTCCATCCGGACTATTCTGAGCCATTAATCTGACGCCAGTTTAAGGGCGCGCTGCAAATCTGTCATGCAGGAAAGCACCTGTCATCAAGGAATGAGAAGATAAAATGGAAATCGTCTGGACCGGGACTCTCAAAAAAATGCGTGTGGAGGCAGCCAAACCCGTGCTCTACCACCTGACCGATGGTTGGTTTGAAAAGGAAAATCGGGTGGAAGATCATCTGGTGAACGACCACCTCGGCAAGCAACTGGAACTGCGTTTCACCGGCGAAATCAATTGCATCGCCTGTGGCCGGAAGACGAAAAAAACCTTTGGGCAGGGATATTGTTTTCCCTGCACCAGGAGTCGGGCCGAGGCTGATATCTGCATCATCAAGCCTGAGCTTTGTCACCACGGTGAAGTGGATAATCCCTGTCGGGACGAAAGTTTTGCCCAGGAGGTTTGTTTCCATCCGCATTATTTGTACTGCTCGCTGACCTCGGGGGTGAAGGTGGGCATTACGCGCAAAGTGAACATTCCGTCCCGGTGGATTGATCAGGGTGCGGTGGCGGCGGTGCCTGTGGCGTTGTTGCCAAATCGTCGGGCCGTGGGTCAGGTGGAAAAGCGACTCAGTTCTGAAGGGTTCAAAGACAAAACCCACTGGACGCGCATGCTCAAAGGAAATCCTGAAGATCGTGATTTGAGTGAGGTTGTGGAGCGTGTGGTGGGACGATTGACGGATTGGGGAGTGGAAGGGATCTTATCGCCCCTGGAGCGGTTGGAGCATCAGTTTGAGTTTCCGGTTTTGCAGTGGCCAACCAAGGTGACCAGTCTCAATCTGGATAAGGATCCGGTGGCCGGTGGAGTGCTGCAGGGGATCAAGGCTCAGTATCTTATTTTTGATACCGGCGTGATCAATATTCGCAAATATTCTGGTTATAAGGTTGAGGTGGCAGTGGGCTGATATTGCTGTCTACCGGACACTACAAGATGGCCCTGCCGTGTCAAATGGCAGGGTCGTTTTCTTTGGCAGGTGGCAGGTGCAAATTTTTAAGATGTTGAATTGCAATTTGTTATAGAGAAACTGGAACTGGCCTGTTTCCTGCTGTTTTATTGTTGCCCCCACAACAGATGAAATGTTCTTGAGGAGGAAACAATGAAGAAACCTTTGAAGAGGAAAAACAGGAAATCTTCGGCTATCAAAAAACTGGAAAACAGTCTGACCCAATTGGGTATCCAACAGGTGGAGGAACGGTTGGAGATGAGTGCTCTTTTGGTGGACGGAGGTTCTCAGGTTTATGGTGGGAGTTTTGACGAAGGT
>JAUUYW010000166.1 GCA_030590265.1 Candidatus Krumholzibacteriia bacterium | reverse complement strand
CAGTTGAGCCAAGACCAAAGTTCCGGGTTGATGGGTTGAACTGATCACCAATCCCGGGCTAGAAGATGCATCACCCGCCAAATTCAAAATGGTTTGTGGGCCGCCCCGCCCCCGCCCCCTGCGGGCCATCTTTTTTCTGAAACCCGGATCAGCAGGGTCACCCTCAGAATTTTCAAAAGTGAAGAGGGGCAATTGCAATCGCCTTACTCGACCGGAGTTGTTGGATGCAACAAACTTGAATGAGGGCAGGTTTCGCCCACCGAGAGTGAGCTCCCGAACACCGGGGGGCAATTCAAGGCTATCGAGACCCCGATCCGAGGCCAAAGCGTGGGCAATCACCATCATCCAGGTATTCAATGATGGGGGAAGTTCCTGCCATTCTTCCTGCCACCGACTGAAGGTACCCTCCTGCCCGCCCACGGAGATGGCAGTCCAGCCTTCGTTGCCTGTCCAGTTCATGAGTTGCTTCAGATTGGCGGGGTAGTGAGGGGCTCCTCCAACCATGATTTCAAAACGGAGGTTGCCGGCAGCATCGGTCACCCAACAGGCAAATCCCTGGCGATGCCAGGAAAGGACATTTCCCTGCCATTGGACAAAGTACAGATTTTGGTGAAGATCAAGAGCGGTTTTTTGACAATTGGCTGGGGAGGCAAAATTCATCAGTCCCACCAAGGACACGAGAAAGAGCAAATTGATCCAGATGCTCCTAGGCATCACCTTTCATCTCCTGACTCCGGCAAATTGTCCAGGTAGCCTTCCAGACGTTCTTTTTCTCCGCCCAGGATTAGCGCCCGGCGCAACATTTCTTCCGCTTCATCAATCTGCCCCAACTTCAACAAAACCAATCCCAGGTGTTCCAGAATAATGGGATCGTCGGGCAGAACATTGACAGCCTGGATCATGTAGTCGAAGGCTTCTTCTGTTTTTCCCTGCTGAAAGAGAACCCAACCCATGGAATCCAGGTAGGCACCCGTGCCGGGGCCGTCTTCCAGGGCTTGGGCAATCAACCGCTGAGCTTTGTCCAGATCTTCACCTTTTTCAGCCAGATAGTAACCAAGAGAGTTGGCAACTTCTGCATCGTCAGGAAATTGTTCCCGCAAATCTTCGAGCACCGACCGGGCTTTTTCAGGTTGCTCTAGATCATCGTAACAGACACTCATCTGCAAGGTTGCAGGAACAACCAGCTGAGGCTGAAAGGCTGCTTTTTGGAATGCAACCACAGCTTTTTCCAATTGGCCGGTGCTGCGGAAGGCATAACCCAGCACCAACTGTCCTTCGGCATCGGCAGCGGGAACCACTGCTTCAGCCAGTTCAGCCTGTTCCTGCAATTGCTCCATTCGGGCCAACTGAACCGAGTTCTTGTTCCGAACGCGAAAATCGTTTTCCCAGGTCACAAGCATGCCTCGCAGGTAGCCTAACCTGACCTGTGGATCGTTGGGCGCATATTCCACGCCTTTGGCAAAAGCCAGCAGGGCCTCATCCAGTTGACCTTTTCCTTCCAGACCCCGGCCCCGAATAAACCAGGCTTCCCCAGTGTTGGGCCAACGAATCAGGATTTCATCCACATGCCGCATTCCTTCATCCACCTGATTGGTCCCCAAGTACAATCGAGCCAGCCACAAACTTGGATCCAGAGCCAAGGACCCATCCTCAAACTTGGGTTCGAGGATCTCGATTGCCTTTTCAGGGGTTCCCATTTGGGAATAAATGTCCGCCAATTCCACGACGAATGAAGGTGGTGCCGCAGGTGGCGGGACCATCAAATCAGGGTCATCGGAATGTCCAGAAGGTACTTGAAGAAGTTCAGCAAAATGAACATCCGAATCACGGGCAGATTCCAGGGCTTCGTCCGGGCGACCCGCAGTTACCAGACTGCGCATCCTGATGTCATGCAATTGCGGCGAATCGGGATAAGCTGCCACAGCCTCGTCCATGAGGTCGGGCAATTCACTTTGCCGCCCTTCCTGATCCAGAATCACGGACATGGTCAAATAGAGTCGAGGACCATGGTCAGGAATTTCAGCAAGCCCGTCCCGGCAAGTGTCCAATGCCTCATCGGTTTTCCCCATGGCCGCCAGAATTGTCGCTTCACCCACAATGACATCCAGGTTGATTTGACCGCGACTGCGGAGTTCCCGCAGATCGGCCAGGGCCTCTTTGTTTTTTCCAATCTGAAGGTAAACCTGGGATCGTTGCAACCTGTACTCGGCTGGGTCGGGAAAATCTTCCACCAATTTGTCGAGCACCTCAAGGGCATCCTTGTAGTATTGACCGGCCACCAGGGCTTCCTGAAAATCCCAAGCCACCACAGCCACATCCGGATGATTGCGGTAGGCATAGTGGAGGTTGCGCAGGGCTTCTTCCAGGTTGCCTTCAGCAAGCATGTGGCGGCCATAAAGCCAACTCGAGGCAACGCCATACGGAACATCTTCATCGGCCACAGGATTTTGGGGGTCCTCAAGGGTATCCTGGGCCAGCAGTGGCATGGCGCATAGAAGTAAAAAAATGATAGCAAGACGATTGAAAATTAGCACCCGATCTCCAGCGAGGTTGAATTGAATGTATCTCTTGTAGCCCATGATTTCCCTGGGTTTAACCCTCGGGATCATTCAAAAGTTTCGGATCATTATCCAGACTATCGAGGGCCTTGCGTGCGGCATTTTGTTCGGCCGCCTTCTTGTTGCGACCTTCACCCTCGCCCATGGGAATGCCATTATAAGTCACTACGACTTTGAACAAGCGATCATGGTCAGGCCCGCTAACTTCCAGAACCTTGTACCGGGGAGGACATTTGAAACGGGCCTGGATCAATTCCTGGAGCCGGCTTTTGTAATTCCGCAAAGACCGGCGCGCAAGAATCTTGTCGCTTCCTGCTAAAACCACTCTTTGGATGACCGCGGTGGCGGGCGCCAATCCACCATCGAGATAAACAGCACCAATTATGGCTTCGGTGGTATCGGCCAGAATGGATGATCGGTGCCGCCCCCCAGTGGCAGCTTCGCTGCGACTCATGCGGATGTGGACACCCAGATCAATTTCTCCGGCAACCTCCGACAATCGGGCCCCGCAAACCAGCAGGGACTTCATTTTGGTCAAATCCCCTTCGCTGCGATCCGGAAATTTGTGATAGAGTTCTTCATTGACCACCAGCCCCAGCACTGCATCACCCAGAAATTCGAGCCGTTCATTGCTCTGCTCCCGGTCCTGACCCGTCACATGGATATGAGAACGGTGCAGCAAGGCATTGATGAGAAGTCCCCGGTCACGGAAAATATAACCAAGTTTCACCTCAAGGGCTTCCAGTTGGATGGGGTAGAGGGGACTTTCATCGTTGGGGAAAGATTCACCGACTGGCTTGGAGACATGGTTCTGACCAGCTGGGCTCATGCCGCCCAGCCGAGTCAGAATTTGTTGCAAGCCGTCCTTAAATCCCATGGTTTGGGGGCTCCATCCGCCCTCACCGAAATCAGCGGCGCGCTCCGAAACAGAGCGTCACGTTGTGGCCGCCAAAGCCGAATGAATTGGACAATGCGTAATCGACCTCCTGCTTTACCGCCTCATTGGGGCAGTAAAAGAGATCGCATTCAGGGTCAGGTGTCTCGTAATTGATTGTCGGCGGCAGGATGCTTTCTTTTAGGGCCAAAGTGGTGATAACCGCTTCGACAGCTCCGGCTGCTCCCAGCAAATGCCCAACCATGCTCTTGGTGGAGCTGACTTTGATCTTGTCGGCATGATCACCAAATACCTGGCGAATGGCGCCGGATTCAATTTTGTCATTGAAGTGAGTGCTGGTTCCGTGGGCGTTGATGTAGCCAACCTGGTCGGCTTTGATTCCACTGGTGCGCAAAGCCTGGCTCATGCTGCCAAAGGCCCCACGGCCTTCGGTATCAGGTTGAGTCATGTGATAAGCGTCGCCCGTCATGCCGTATCCACAAAGTTCACCATAAATTGTAGCACCGCGATCCAAAGCGTGTTGCTCGGCTTCCAGGACCAAAATGCCGGCCCCTTCACCCAGGACAAAACCATCCCGGTCCTTGTCGAAGGGACGACTGGCTCCGGCAGGATTGTCATTGCGGGTGGACAGGGCCTTCATGTTGGCGAATCCCGACAAAGCCATGGGGCAGACCGCAGCCTCGGCCCCCCCGGCAATCATCACGTCGGCATGGCCCAGAATAATTTGATCATAGGCCGAGCCCAGGGCATGTCCTCCACTGGCACAAGCACTGACAGTGCAATAGTTGGCACCTCGGAAACCGTAACGAATGCTGACCAGGCCGCTGGCCATGTCACCGATCATCATGGGGATGAACATGGGCGATACGCCACGGGCTCCACGGTTGATCAACTTGGAGTGCTGCTCTTCAAATGTTTTCATGCCGCCAATTCCCGAACCGATGATAACCCCGGCCCGGTAGGAATCAGCAATTTCCTTGATGTCAGCCTGATCCATGGCCTGCACGGCAGCAGCCATGGCCAATTGGCAAAACCGATCAGCCTTGCGAGCTTCTTTGGCATCCATGGCCTGCAGGGGGTCGAAATTTTTCACTTCGCCCCCAAAATTAACCTTGAATCCTTCAGTATCCACAAGCTCCAAGGGAGCAATACCGTTTTTCCCGGCTTTCAGGGCTTCCCAACTGGAATCACGATCGTTGCCGACAGCCGTGACCATTCCCATGCCAGTAATGACAACTTTGCGCGACTCCAAAACCAACCTCCAAAGCTGATAGCAAATCCGGTCCCACTCTCAAAGTGAATGGGACCGGGAAATCTCTCCGAACTATGACATGAACATTTCTGAACCTATCTAGTCCAGTCGGGGATCAGGGACCTCTTTAGTCCAGGTGCTGCTCGAGATAATCGATGGCGTCCTGGACGGTTTTCAGGTTTTCCTGTTCTTCTTCGGGAATCGTGATGTTGAACTGTTCTTCCAGATCCATCACCAGTTCTACAGTGTCGAGACTGTCAGCGCCCAGATCCTCGGTGAAGGATGCTTCAGGGGTGATTTGCTCGAGGTTGACGCTCAGCTTGCGCTGGATGATCTCGTACACCTGTTCCTCAATGGTGGCCATAATCAGTTAACCCTCCTGGGTAACATGTGGGTTTAACCCCGGTTTAAGCAATCATGCCGCCATCCACCACCAGCGTTTGCGCGGTGATATAGGAGGCCTCTTTCGATAGTAGGAACTTGACCACGCCCGCCACATCCTTGCCTTCGCCAAACCTCTTGAGAGGTATTTGACCCAGCATTTCAGTGCGAACCTTCTCGGGAAGATCCTCGGTCATGTCGGTGGCGATAAAACCGGGTGCAATTGCATTGGCAGTTACACCGCGGCCGCCCAGTTCCTTGGCCACCGATTTTGTCAGGGCAATAATGCCAGCCTTGGAGGCGGCATAATTAGCCTGGCCGGCATTACCGGTCAAGCCAATAACAGACGAAATGTTAATGATTCGTCCTTCTCGCTGGCGCATCATAATCGGTGCGACAGCCCTTGTAAAGTAGAAGGTACCATTCAAATTGATGTCAATAGGCTTTTTCCAGTTTTCCGGGCTCATGCGCATAAAGAGCCCATCCTGGGTCACTCCAGCGTTGTTCACCAGACCAAAAACGGAACCAAACTCCTGGTGAACTTCCTTGACGATGCGTTCAGCGGTTTCATGGTCGGAAATGTCTCCAGGCCAGACTTTGACAGTAACCTGGTCGTTGTTCAGCTCAGCAGCCAGCTTTTCCAGAGGTTCGGCACTGCGGGCAACCAAGGCCAAATTGTAGCCGGCAGCCGCCAGTTCGCGGGCGATGTCCGCACCGATACCCCGACTGGCTCCAGTGACAATAATCGTTCCGTTGCTCATGAAATCAGGCCTCCTCGGGAACTGCTAAAGATTCTCGTGCAATATATCCAGGATTCCGTCCAGGTCGTCATGGGTGCCGACGGGAATGAACTTAACTTCCGGATAGGTTCTTCGGGCAAGGTTGGTCAGCACTTTGCCGGGCCCCACCTCCAGGATAATTTTGGGTCGGTCGGACTCTTGGCCGGCCAGCAATTGCATGGTTTCATGCCAGCGCACAGGTGAAGTGAGTTGGCGGCCAAAACCGTCGGCCAGTTGGGCGGAGTCTTCCACCCGGGTGGCGGAAACATTGGCCACCAGGGGCACATCGGCATTTTTTATGGAAACACCTTTAAGGTATTCCGTGAAACTGGTTCCGGCATCGTCCAGCAGAGGCGAATGGAAAGCCCCGCTGACATTCAAGGTGATCACTCGACGAGCACCGGCAGCCTTCAGGGCATCGGCAGCGGCGGCAATGGCCTCCACTTCACCCGAGATGACAACCTGAGCCTCAGAGTTGTGGTTTGCAAGAACCACCACTCCTGAGTCTTTGGTGACCTGGGCGCAAACCTCAGTAACCTGAGCACCGTTCAAACCCATAACTGCAGCCATGGTTCCTGGAATTTCCTGCCCTGCGGCAAACATCAATTCACCCCGGCGGCGAACCACTTTGAGACCATCGGCAGGATCCAACACCCCGGCTGCCACTGCAGCGCTGAATTCACCAATGCTGTGGCCTGCAACCACAGAAGGAGTGACACCCAGTTCGCGCAAGGCCAGGGTAACTGCCACTGAATGGGCCAGAATGGCAGGCTGAGCATTGCGGGTCTCGGTCAGGACCTCGCCAGGGCCATGGTGCATTGCTAACAGAAGGTCTGTGTCCAGAACACCATTGACTGTGTTCAAAAAGTCTGCAGCAGGGCCTGAGCGGTCCATCAGATCGGCTGTCATACCGACAGCTTGCGAACCCTGCCCGGGAAATAGCATTGGAACCTGAATCATGGTCTCCCCAATTCCACCATTTGGTGTGATATCATTCAGAATGGGCAGCTGCCAGCTTGGTGGGCAGATCGCTTTCGATCTCGCGCCAGGCCATTTTGACCGCGTTGGTGATGGCCAAAGAAGAGCTGCGCCCATGGGCGATGATGCTGTTGCCTTTCACACCCAAAAGCATGGCTCCACCATACACTTCGTAGCTGAATTCCCGCATCAGGAGGCCAAGAACAGGCTTGATGGCAGCACGCTCCACATCACTGAGACCGGGTCTCTGGGCCAGTGCATGCAGAAAATGGGCAAAACCTTCGACCAGTTTAAGAGTGTTGTTCCCGGTGAAACCATCGGCAACGACAACATCACAAGGTCCCAGCATGAAGTGGTTGCCTTCCACATTCCCAGTAAAATTCAGGTCCGAATCCTGGAGAAGCTGGTAGGTTTCAACGT
>JAUUYW010000080.1 GCA_030590265.1 Candidatus Krumholzibacteriia bacterium | reverse complement strand
GGCCGGGGAGGTCAGAGGCATGGCCAGCAGGCCAGCAAGGATGAACAGCATCAGCAGGCATGAAAGGTGAAAGTTGTGCCGCGGAGAATGTTGCTGGCCCAAAAACATGCTGATTTTAAGTACCATATATGTGCTATTTCGAGTTTTGCATCAAAAATAGGGCTACTTTTTGGGCAAGCAACATTCTCCGCGGCACAACTAAAAGCATAATTGGGCAGCTGTCAGCTGTCTATCCCTATGTTGCCCAAACCAGCCGTATTCTGTAGTATAATGACGCCAGTGGAACCTCGCTCAGGCTTGCCGGTGGGTCCTCTCCGGGTTTGCCTTCCACAAAGATGACCGAAAATCCGTTCGCCAAAGGGGGAGTCGCCATGCGCCATTGGGGCATGTTTGGCCTGTTTGTGGTCTTGATTATGGTTGTTGGTTGTTCCAGCAGTCACAAACCCGGTTTGTTGAATTCCGAAGTTACCAAACCCGAAAAAACCTCAGTTTCCGCTGCGGATGAAACCGTTTTTGAAGATCGTTTGGACGAATACATGGAGCTCTCTCCAGAAGTCCGGGTGGATATGCGGACGCGAGCTGAATTGAGGCTTGATACCTACCAAACCTTGAATTTCGAAAACAAGCAGTACCGGGATTCGCGCAAACGGTTCTGGTATTACAGAAATACCCTTATTGATAACAGCACTCGGGGAGTGGGTGTGGGCAATAGCCTGATGGAATTGAGGGAGGCCACTGATATGGACCCTTCCTTTGCCGAAGCGTGGGGCATCAGGGGTTCGTTGCTTCTGGCCAGTGGCGACCTTTATTCCGGAAAAGATTGTCTCGATAATGCCCGATTGGCGGTCCTGGCCCGTGAGGCCAATGATGAGCCCATCAATGAAGAAATCAGGTTGCTGATCTATCGTGAAAGGGCTTGGGTTCTGCGTGATTTGACCTTGTGGGATGAAGGATTGGCCGCCGTTGATGAGGGGCTGACTTTCAAACGGGGCGACCCGGAACTGGTGCTGATCAAAGGACTGTTGCTGGCGGGGGCGGGCCGATATTCCGAAGCGCACAGTCTGGCGGTGCGCATGCCACCCATCAAATTTCGCAAAGTCGATTACTGGCATTACGGGCAAGGAAATACACACAGTGATTATGCCAACCGTTGGATCAAATCCCAGGCTTTGATGGCAGTGGGGGAGTTCGATGCCGCCCGGCAGATATTGGGCGATTTGGTTAGCTATGAAGACCGTCTGCATGTGCCTTATATGGATCGTTTCTGGGCCGATGTGGGCCTGGTCAGTGAACTAGTGCGTGATAAAAGAGCGGATCGTTATTACGCCCAGGGTTTTCTCGCCCGGCGTTATGAAGGTTTTTACCCCTGGCAGGGTGGGAACCTCATGCCCATGGTTTTGGATGTACCGAATCCCGCCATGCCGGTTTACACCAGTTACGGTGGTCGGTTTCTGGTGGGTGGTTCCATCCTGACTTACGCGGCCTCTCAGATGAACACCATGTCCCTGGCTGTTTTTGAGGAGAAAAGGAAAGATGCGGCAGGCCGGGCCTTGCGTGCCCTTGAAGTGGCCGAGCGGCGCAACATTCGGCCAGCAGTGTGCCGGGCCATGCGCGGCAGAATTCACTATTCCTTCAATCACCAGGCATCGGCTCGAACCGAATTGGAAGCGGCCCGCTTGGCTTTTGCACAGCAGGGCAAAGTTGATGCCGGGACCTCCCTGTTGCTGGGCATGCTGGATATGGGTGAAGGAAAAGACCATGAAGCCATGGCCCTGATGAATGAAGCAGTGGTTGCGGATGAAAAATTGGCCGCTGGTTGGCGTATGTTGGGCGTTTTGCAGGCTCGGGCGGGGAATCAGGAAGAGGCGGCAATTGCCATGGACATGGCCCTGCGTTTGGAGCCGTACTCTGTATCCGCTTTGTATAATCGAGGTTTGTTGAGGTTGCAGCAGAAGCGTTTTGTGGAGTCGGTGGCCGATTTGGAAAGAGCCTGGAAGCTGGATCCGGAAAATCGGGAAGTGCAGCGTGTATTGCAGATGGCGGTCACCAGTTATCGGGCCAACGGCGGAAATCCGGATGACCTGCGATTGCAGGTGGAGGAGTACAAGGTGGCTGGTACAAGCGATGGGCCTCCGATGGACCTGGTTGCTGATCCGGCGGCCCTGGTTGCTCAGCTGAATGCTGAAATTACAGCCTTCTTTGTGGTGCCCGATTCCATCGCGGCAACGCTGAGCCCGGAGGATGAATCCCTGAAACAGCTGGAGCTGGAGTATCAGACCACAGGGGACATCGGATTGCGGCGGAATTTGGCTTTGGCCTATATGGATCGGAAAATGTTTACTCATGCTCAGGCCTTGTTGGCCCCGGGGTGGAGTTCCGATCTGGAGCCGAGTGAAGAGGTGATGTTGCTTTATGTGGATCGTTTGTTGGGTGAGAACGAAAGGTCTGAAGCGTTGGCTGAGGCTCTTCTGTCGGGAGAAACTGTTACGGACAACTACCTTCTTTTGTCTCTGATTCAAGATCCTTTGCGGTTGCCTTGGTGGCAACATGCCTTTAGTGGGCATCACCCGGAGGGTTATAGTGCCAATACTTACGGAAATGCTGATTCGATCCGATTTGCTTATTACATGAAGGTTGGCTATTCCCGCCTGCGACAAGCCAATCAAGGAGACTATGCACTTCCTGTAATTGACCGCTGGTTTCTCGAGGTGGATAGATTCGGCAATACCCAGGCCAGTGCCGTCGACGGTGGTGTGGGAGTCAGCAGATCCAGAAGTGGCAGTACTTACAAATGATGCTGGAATTTGGGACGGAATTCGGTTTCAATTCAGATCGTGAACTGAATTGAAACCGATTCCGGGATTTGTCCCGAGAACCTGAATGGAATTCCAGCCTTGAACAACCCTGTTTGCCCCCAATGTGATCACGCTTTTTCCTGGTCCGGGGCCCTGAAACAAATTCTGGGTCCTGGTCGACCGGGAACCGCCATGTGGGGCGCCGTTTGTCCTTCCTGCAGCGCCAATTTGAAGGTGCCCAATTCCCGGGTGATGCTCATTGTCGCTTCGGCAATATTTTTTGGCAGCCAAAGCTCCACCATTCTGGTGTTGAGTGATGTATCACTCTGGCAATTCTATGCCGTAAAAATTTTCCTCATCCTCGGATTTTACGCCATCGCCACTTTCATCTTTCTCAAACTGGAGTTGGTGAAATGAGACGCCTTTTGCTGACGATGTTGTTGTTGGTCATGTCACAGGCGGCAGCCATGGTGCCGGAGGATATCCTGACCATGAAAACGGCTTCGGTGGTGGGCCTTTCTCCGGATGGCCGGTACCTGCTTTACACCATCAACCAATGGAATCACGACAAAGGAAAAAACCTCTCCACCGCTTATCGCCGGGATCTGGATACGGGCAAGGATTTGACCGTTTTCACCCCGGAAGACAAGAGCTGGGGCGCGGTGTGGCGACCTGATGGTGAGGCTGTGGCCTATTTGCGCCAGGTGGATGATGGCGTGGAAGTTTGGCTCATGGCCGGGGACGGGGCCAATCGTCGCCGGCTGAGTGATGGTGTGGGGGATTTTGGCGGCTTGAATTGGTCTCCCGATGGTCAGGCGTTGGCCTGGATTGCCCAGGACCTGGTGGGAGAGAACGCACCTGGTGAGGAAGATCGTTTTGTGGTGGCCGATGGCCTCGGTTACCGGCATCTGGGACAGGGTTATCGCCGGGGAAACCGGGGGCAACTCTTTGTGATGAAGGTGGCCGATGGCAGGCCCCGCCGTCTTTTTAATGAACCCTTGGATGTGCGCAACCTGTTTTGGTCTCCCGACAGTGACCGCCTGGTTTTTGAAGCCAAAGAGGAAGCCAATTTGGGACTGACTGTGGATACTGAATTGTGGGTCATTGATGCGGACGGAGAGAATTTGCGCCGGTTGACCAATAACCCTGGTCAAGATGCCAAACCGCGCTGGCTTCCCGATGGGCGTGTGGCCTGGCTGCGATCCGAAGATCCCATTTGGGAAAGCGCTCCCATGCGGGTGGCCATCATGGATCCGAAAACCGGCGACACCGGGTCTTTGGAATTTCATGGCACGGACTTCGACAACTGGATCATGAACATCACCCACGATGGTGATGATTTGTATTTGCTGGGCGCCAACCGAGGCTGCATTGATCTGGTGCGCATTGAAGGCGACAGTCACCAGTTGATCACCGATGGTCGGCACGATCTCTGGTCGGTGCAGATTGCCGGTGGCCGGGCGGTTTTTAGCGGAGCGGGCCAAACCAATCCCGGCTCCATTTTCCTGGTGGATCTGCGCACCCGCAAAGCCTTTCCTCGTCAACCAAAGCTTTTGATCGATCCCAACGAACGGTGGCGGCAAAAGGTGGGGTTGACCCAACCAGAGGCCTTTTCCATTGAGGTGGATGGCCGCACCATCGAAGGCTGGTTTTTCAAACCCCAAGGTTTGCAACCCGGTGAAAAGGTCCCTACCGTACTCAGCATTCATGGCGGACCTGAGTGGATGTACGGTGGCTATTTTCTACCCGAGTTTCACATTCTGCCCACGTATCATTATGGAGTGATTATTGCCAACCCTACTGGCAGCATGGGCTACGGTTACGCATTTCAGGAAGATATCCGGGGAGATTGGGTGGAACGCCCGGCCCGGGAACTGTTTGCCTGCGTTGATCTTGCCATTGAACAGGGCTGGGCTGAACCGGGTCATTTGGCCGTGATGGGTGGCAGCTATGGTGGTCACCTGGCCGCAGCCATCACCACTCAAACGAATCGTTTTGGTGCCGCGGCTGTAGACCGGATGTATCCCGAGCTCATTTCTTTTTGGGGCACCACCGATGAAAAATGGTTTCCCGAATGGGAGTTCATGGGCAAGCCGTGGGAACCCAAAGCCAGAGAAGTTTATTTAAAAAATTCACCCTTTGAAAAAGTGGACCAGGTGACAACGCCGACGTTGATCAGCCAGGGACATCAGGATTTTCGCTGTCTCGCCGCCGGTGGGCAAATTTGGTTTTCGGCCCTGCAATCACTGGGAGTGCCGTCCCGTTTTGTGCGATTTGAGAATGAGGGGCATGGAATTCGAAATCCGGAAAATCAGGTGAGTTATCAGGAACTTTTGTTGGAGTGGTTTGAGAGGCATTTGTTGGATGGTACTTTGATTGAGGATCCGGAAAACCATGAATGAAGCAGTGCTCCCGGTAGTGGATTTTCCCAAACGCCTTAGCCTGTGGTTGATGACCGCAGCCATGGTCCTGATCATCGGCCTCAAAGGCCATGGCGGACCTGTTCCCACCTTGGATTGGCACTGGCTGGGCTGGCCTCCTTTGGTGCTGTCCATATTCCTGGCCTGGCGCTCCGGGAATGTGAGCTGGGCCAAGACCACGGTGCTGTTGGCCTGGTTGATCGGGGTCCTGCACTTCACCAAAATCGACGGTGATACCACCGACGGCCATGTCTTCGAACTGGCCCTCATGCTGGGCATCGGTGTGCTCTTGGTTCCGGCCCTGCTGGCTAAATACTGGATGAAGGAACCCTTGGACTACAGCTGGTTCAACGGTCGCTGGTCTCGAAAAATGTGGATGTGGTTTCCTTTGGGCTTCGTGCTCGCGTTCGCTTTTTTGTGGGTCTACTTCAACCAGTGGACACCCACATTGCATCATAGCTGGCCCCTGCCCTTGGAAGGCCCGCGCACCGAAGCCCTGTGGCGGCTGTTCTGGGGTTGCAATTTTATCGGTGTTTGGGACGAATTGGCTTTCATCAATTTTGTTTTTGTTCTTTTGAGCCGACATTTCAGTTTCCGGGAGGCCAATCTGGCCCAGGCCTTTTTCTTTACCAGCTTTTTGCACGAGATGGCTTTTGTGGGCTGGGGCCCGGTGGTGATCTTTGCTTTCGCCTTGGTCCAGGGACTGACCTATCGCCGAACCCGTTCGTTGTTCTACATTATTATCCTGCACTTGATGATCGATTCGGTGCTGTTTTATATGATTGCCAATCGGTGGTATCCCGGTTTCGGATGGCATCCCTGGGGAGGTTAGAGCCGTGAGATTGACTTTGGTTGTTGTTGTGGTGCTGGTCCTGTGCCTAGGGGCAGGAACCAGCTTTGGCCAGTGGACCATTCTGGAAGAAGGACTCGAGCTGGCCCGCTTTGATTCAGGCCTTCGTTCAGCCGACCCGGCCGGGGACCTGTTGGTTCTGCGAGTGGATACGGATTTCTGGACTCTGCGGGCCCACAAGCCGGAAGAGTCCGACGGTTTCAAGGGTCGCACGTCCAAACGCTGGTGCGAGCTGGGTAACATGGTGGCGGTCATCAATGCCGGCATGTACCAGGCGGACAAAGTGACCCACGTGGGTTATTTCAAAATTGACGGCGAAGTGACCAACACCTTCCGCAACGACTATTTGTCGGCCGTTGCCATCGGTCCCATCGATCCGGCGGAACCCTATTTTCGCATTTTTGACCTGGACGAGATAACCCTCGGCGAAGTGGCGGCCCGCTACAACACAGTGGCCCAGAACATGCGGTTGATCAAAAGAGCGGGGGAGAATCGCTGGCAACCGGCCACGGATCGTTGGCAGGAAGCAGCCTTGGGCGAAGACTACAATGGTCGGGCCCTGTTGATCATTTGCGATCGTCGCTGGTCCATGCACGACTTCAATGAAATCTTTTTGTCCCTGCCCCTGGGGTTGGTGGCCGCTCAGCATTTGGAAGGAAGGGTGGAGGCCAGCATGTGGATCCACCATCCGGCGGTGGATGTGGCGGATTTGCCGGGTAACCGCAAAGGCCATTTCATTGTGCCCAATATTTTGGGGGTGACGAAACGCCACCCCCAGATTGATCCAAATGGTCTTCAGGATATTCAGGACTAGTTCTTAACGAACCACCACTACCCGACCAGTCATGGCCTCGGCACCAGCCACTGCGCGCACGAAGTACACGCCACTGGAGGCGTTGCGACCACCGCTGTCGCGGCCATCCCAAACCAGGACACTGCTGCCGCTGGCCATGTTGCCGCTGTGCAGCTGACGGATCCGGGCACCACGGGCATCGTAGATGTCCACGGTGACACGGGCGCTGCTGGGCAGGTTCAGCTGCATCCGAGCACCGTCACCGGTCACATTACCCAGGATTTTCAGCTGTGGGTTGTCGAAAACGATGTCGCCAATGCCGGTGGTTGATTCCACGTTGAACGAGTCCACAACACTCAGGTCACTGCGTTCGACGCCATCACTGGCGTAAGAGCGCCAGTAGTAGGTGCCGTCGGCCAGGTAAGTGCTATGCCAGGTGGTTTGACCGGCACCTTCGGCCACATCGTCGGCCGAGGCAACCAGGTCGGTTCCCAGGGCATCGGTGTAGACGCGGAAACCGTAGGTAACGTCTTCGCCTTCAGGGTCGGTGACGTTGGAGACAGTCAGGAAAGGCAGGTTGCCCGCGGACTCGCCACCCACTGGGCTGATGGCCAAAGGAGCATCAGGGGCCAGGTTGTCAGAACCTGCTCCGGTGAGCATCACGTCGTCAATGTACCAGCCGTCTTCGGTGACGGAATAATCGGTCTCCAGCATGAAACGGAAGCGCAGGCTTTGGCCGGTGTAGTCGCTCAGGTCCAGTTCCACTTGTTGCCAGCTGTTTTGGGTCCCGTCATAGGAAACCAAAGTATTCCAGCCGCCGCCGTTGGCCGATACCTGAACACGTCCATAATCGTAGCCATCTTCAATATCGTAGCGGTGCCAGAAACTCAGGGTGGCTGCCATGTAGCTACCGTTCAAGGTGGCGCTGGTGGCTTCCTGGTCATTGTATTCTCCAATTGGAGAATCGGTAAGACTGGTCACGAAACTGTGGTACTCACTGGCGGTTGTGCCCCATTCACCGGTGGTTGACCAGTTGCCAAGGCCACCTTCAAAGTCATCGGCGAAAATGCTGTTGGGCGAGCCCACCATGAAGGCTAGGGGAAAGGCGAGGTCGCCTTCGGCCATGTGAACGGTGACAGTGAACTTTGCCAGGTGTCCATCGGGGCAACCGGCGTCCACGGAGACGATCACTGGACTGAAAAGGGTAGTGCTGGACATGGCGGCAAGGTCACCAACATTGCGCTCCACAGAGCCGAATTGAATCCAGGCATCGTCACTGGTGACGGTCAGGTTCAGATCCATGGCGCTGGCCACTACCGACTGGTTCTCAATGGTGAAATTGAGTGAACCATTTTGGCCGGGATCAATGCTTTTTGCAGCTCCGGTAACAACAGGTGAGTGCACATCGATAAAGGTTCCGGCGGCGCGCATCAGGTAAATGTGAGGCCAGATATTCTCCTGGAAGAGAGGTCCGCGACGGCTTTCATCAGGCCAGAAACCATCACCATAGCCACCAATTTCATTGGTGAAACTGAAGATCATGGGATGCTCTTCGGTAGCACCATAAACCCAATCGACGGATCCACCGTTGACATCGTACAGAATGTCGCTGGGTTGACCGTGGGTGTAGCCGTTGTACTTGGTCATCTCTTCGCCCATGTGCACGAAAGTGCTGTGATGGGGCGAGTCGCTGCTGGTGTAGCCCCAAGGGTAAAGAGTCAGGTTGCTGTAGGTGTGCACCGAATCATGGGTGCGGAAATTGTGGTCGTTGATGAGCCCCATCAGGGCTTGGATTTCAGGCTCACTACCGGCAAAGGGGCCACGATAAGTTTCATCGCTGGGATACGGGCTGCTGCCATTGTTGTCCAGTCCCCAGTTGTAGGGATAGTTGCGGTTGGGGTCGACACCATAGGTACCACCGCCGTTGTTGCGACGATTTTTGCGCCACATACCACCACCATCGGGATAACCGCTTTCGTTGTAAACGTCACCATCGGGATTGACGATGGGCACGATGTAAAGTTCACGGTTGTCCAGCAACCAGGTGATGGCGGGATCGCTGCCGTAGTTCATGGCCAGGTATTCGGCGAACATTATGGGGAACTCGGAGGCCATGATCTCGCGGGCATGATGCTTGCCATCGATCAGGATTTCGGGTTCGTCTTCATCCACATTGGGATTGTCGGAAATGCGGAAGCACCAGAGGTCGCGACCTTCGTGAGACTGGCCGATGGACCATTTCTCACTGACAACTTCAGGGTAGAGCAAGTGAAGGCTGTCCACAAAGGCGGTATTCTCACTGTAGGTGTGGAAGATACCATAGCCAATATCCTTGTTGCGGGAGGCAACGGAGGCTTCCATGTTTTCAGTGAGGATTTCCATGCGCAGGCCAGAGTCCTTGAGGAAATCGAGGTCGTCTGGTTGGGCAGCGATTTCCGCGTGATGGCCTGGTTTGATCGAAAGGATATCCAGGCGGTTGACGTTGCTCTTCAGGAAATCGAGATCAGCAGCAGAATCAAGGTGCACCAGGACGAGAGAGTGAGGTGCTTCGGCTGCCAGAGCCGAAAAGGCAAATACAAGAGAAAGAGCGAATAAGATCGCAGCGAATGAGCGGGACCAGTTCATGGTATCCTCCACAGTAGGACGGGAAGGGAGACCCAATAACCCTGGCCTCCAACGTGCAATTCAATCAACCTATCTATTTTACCAGATTTTCAAGAACATCTCAAACGTTATAAAATAACGTATTTGTGATAACTCTTGTCTATTCGGGAAAACTTTAGAACAATCTAATCGGAAGAAGACCGGTGTGGATTGTAAAACAGCCTTTTGGTTGTTTTGCAGACAGCGCCGGCCCAAAAAGGCCGGCGCTTTTGTTGCCTGGAAATCCATACTCTTGAACCAAAATGGACTATTTCACTTTGTCCACAGCGGCGCAAGTTTTCTTCACCGCGTTGACGGAGACCCTCAGGGCCTTCTTCTCGTCGGCATCCAGTTTGACTTTGATGATTTTTTCGATGCCGTTCTTGCCCAATACCACAGGCACACCGACAAAGAGTTTCTTCACGCCATACTCGCCCTGCAGATAGGCGGCCACGGGCAGAATTTTCTTTTTGTCGAAAGCCATGGCTTCGATCATTTCCAAAGCACTGACAGCAGGGCTGACAAAGGCGGATCCACTGCCCAGCAGTTTGACCACTTCACCACCGGCGGCCCGGGTGCGTTTCTCGATTTTGGCCAACTTGGCCTTGGAAACGAACTGTTCCACAGGCAGCCCATAAATGCGGCAAGCAGAGCGAATGGGAACCATGGTATCGCCATGACCACCAAGCACCACAGCTTCAATGTTCTCCACCGAAAGGCCGGCTTCCTGAGCCACGAAGTACTTGTAGCGGGCGCTGTCCAATACGCCGGCCATACCCATGATTTTGTGGGCTTTGATGCCGCTCTTTTTGAAAAGACGGTAAACGATGGCATCGAGAGGGTTGGCGATGGAGATCACAAAGGCGTTGGGGGCATATTTTTTGATACCCGCGGCAACGAAGTCGGTGATCTTCAGGTTGATGGCCAACAGCTCATCCCGGCTGGGGAAAGTCCCGTCGGGTCGCATGGCACGGGGCACACCAGCGGTGTTGATGATGAAATCGGCGCCTTCAAGGATGTCGTAACTCTTGCTGCCGATAACCCTTACGTCTTTGCCGTAAACCGGTGTGGCTTCGGCAATGTCCAGGCACTTGCCCGCGGCGAAATCGGGTTCCTTGATGTCAACCAAGGCCACTTCACGAGCCAATCCACGATTCACAATTTCCGACACGCATACACCGCCGATATTCCCGCCACCGACGATTCCGATTTTGTTGATCATTGTCCTGGTCTCCTTGCTGGAGGTTGACTGCATGATTGCGATTACGCTCTGTCCGCCCGAAAGCGGACATCATCGTTAATAATTGGACGTTAACACCCGACGGTGCGGAATTCCAGATTATTCGTTAGTGTAATGAGCCACAACGCCGGTGGGGATTTCCAACAACAGCCCGGAGAGACAATGACCAAAAAACACGCAAACAACTGGGACAATCGATACGACGAGGACCGATTTTTTTACGG
>JAUUYW010000333.1 GCA_030590265.1 Candidatus Krumholzibacteriia bacterium | reverse complement strand
TCCTATTTCCGGAAACAAAAAGTGACGGCAATCCTGGCCAATCTCACCAAGGATTTGAAAGCCGCCGCGGTGGCCGGCAGGCTGGCTAAAGTGCCCATTATTCTGGGCACCCGGGAAAGTGATTTCCCTCTCAAGGACAAGTTTTACTACCCGTGGTATTTCAACAAACTGGCAACAGGACTTTTGGTCAATTCCAACGCCACCAAGACCACCGTATTGCAAAGCGCATCTTGGCTAGACCCAAACAAAATCCACCTCCTCTACAAAGGCATCGACCTGAATAAGTTTTGTGAGAGTGACAATGCGCCACAAAATGTGATTGGTTTTGCGGGCCAATTCATCGAACGCAAAGGTTTGCATTCATTGATGAAAGCCTGGGAAATTGTGGAACAAACCTGGTCAACCAGTGAACCGGCCAGCGAACTGTCGACACTCCTACTCCACACCCAACGCCCAACCTTGCACCTGGTCGGCGGTGGCCCCATGAAACCCCAGTTGCTCCACTGGCAGAAGAGCCTCCAACATCCCGACAAGGTCATCATTGGCGAACTCACCGAGAACATGCCGAATTTCTACCATAACATCAGCATCCTGGTCATGCCTTCGCGAAGTGAAGGTTTTGGGCTGGTCGCCGCCGAAGCCCTGGCCTGTGCAGTGCCGGTCATTGCCACCAGAACCAGCAGTCTGCCTGAAATTGTCACCCATGAACAAACAGGCCTTTTGGTGCCCGTGGATGACCCCCGAAATCTGGCCGGTGCCATCGATCAACTGCTGGCAGACCAGCCAAAATTGCGGCAATATGGCCATTCCGGTCGCCAGTTTGTCCAAGAGAACTTTGATCGCGAAAAAACCCTCGACCATTTGGAAATTCTGACGGGACTCGGTCACTCTGAAATTTGAAAGGCATCCCATGCAAACCCTCAAAGTGGCGGCGATTCAAAATCAACCGGAATTCGGGAACATCAAAGCCAACCTGCATGACCTGATCGGCCTGCTGCCTCCTGAATGTGATTTGGCCGTCCTGCCCGAGCTCTGCGCCACCGGCTACCAATTTCGCGACCGGGATGAACTGCGGAGCATGGCTGAAATCATCGCCCCCGATCAGGAGCCGGGTCCCATCACCTCCAGGCTCACTGATGTTGCCAGTGCAAGCGGCACCACCATCATCGCCGGTGTGGCCGAGCTGGCTGCGGGTAGCTCGGAAAATGGATTGGAAGATACGTCGGAAAAAATCTTCAACAGCTCGGTGCTCATCCGACCCGACGGCACTCGTGAGATCTATCGTAAAATCCACCTCTTTCTGGACGAGAAAAAAATATTTGATGCCGGAGACCTTGGTTTTTCCGTTGTGGAAGCTTGTGGAATAAAAGTGGGCATGATGATTTGCTTCGACTGGATTTTCCCTGAAGCGGCCCGCACTCTGGCTTTGATGGGAGCCCAGGTTCTGGCTCATCCGTCCAATTTGGTTTTACCCTATTGTCCCGAAGCGATGATCACTCGCAGCCTGGAAAACCGGGTTTTCAGCCTGACTGCCAATCGCATCGGACGGGAAATGCGCTCCGACTCACCCTTGGAGTTTATCGGGCTCAGCCAGGTAGTATCCCCCTCGGGCCAACTTATGGCCCGGTTGGGCAACAATGAAACAGGCGCCGCAACGGCAACCATCAACATCGTTGAAACTGACAAAAAAATTACGGCGGCCAACGATATTTTCGCTGACCGCCGTCCACAATACTATCGATAAATTGGTTGGTGGATCAAGCCATTCCCGTCAAATCCATCCCCTTGGGAACCACCACCACTCCCGAGGCTGATATCTTGAAGAGCTGGGAATCTTTTTCCCTGTCAAATCCAATGTGCATTCCTTCAGGAATAATCACATCCTTGTCCACGATGCAACGATTCAGATGCACGTGGCGACCAACAATCACATCATCCATGATGATGCTGTCCACCACATGGCTGTAGGAGTTGACCATCACACCTCTGCCAATAACCGAGCGCTCCACCTTGCCACCAGAAACGATGGTTCCACTGCCGACAATGCTGTCCTCCACAATACCCGGCAGGTTTCCGTCTTCAGTGTAACCGTGCACCGATTTGGATGGTGGCAGAGGCGGCTGCCAGGCCCGGAAGCGCCACTTCGGATCATACAAATCGCAGCGCGGTTCCCGGCTGACCAACTCCATGGTGGCTTCGAAATAACTGTCAAGGGTTCCGATATCCCGCCAGTAGCAACTTTGCAAAGTATTTTCATCGCGGAACGGATAGGCGTAAACCATTTCCTTCTTCACCAGGGCGGGAATGATATCCTTGCCAAAGTCATTGCTGCTGTTGGGCCTTCGGGCATCGTCACTCAGTTCCTGTACCAGGCTGTCGGTGTCGAAAATATAGACACCCATATTCACCAAACAGTGGTCGGGATCACCGGGGATAGTGCGCGGATCGTCCGGTTTTTCTTCAAATCCAACCACCCGCCAATTCTCGTCCACTTCCAGAATACCAAATTCTTCAGCACCCTTTTTGGGCACCACCGCGCAACTCAAACTCATGGACCCTTCGTGCTCACTGTGGAACGACAGCAGCTTGCCATAATCCATCTTGTAGATGTGATCTCCGGACAGCAACAGCACGTGCTCTGGCTTGCGGTTTTCCAGCAGGTAAATGTTCTGATAGACGGCGTCGGCTGTGCCTTCGTACCACTTCTGGCCGATGCGATGCTGGGGGGGAATTCGGTAGCAAAATTCGCCGGCTTCGTAACTGAAAACGTTCCAGCCACGCTGCAAATGCTTGTCCAGGCTGTAGCTCTTGTACTGGGTCAGCACATAGATTTGACGCAGACCACTGTTGAGACAATTGGACAGTGTGAAATCGATAATCCGGAAGGCACTGCCAAAAGGCACGGCAGGTTTGGATCGGTCTTTGGTCAAGGGGTAAAGGCGATTGCCCTGACCACCGGCAAGAATAAGGGTCAGGGTATTGCGCACTAATTCAAAGGTGCCCACTGTAATCCTCCGCTGGGTGGTTTCCAACCCAGGGAGCAATGCTTGAACGAAACGACAACGCCCCTAGTTCTGGGCCGCCATCCTCTCAATCAGGATGCGTTCAACGGTCTCCAGAAGTTCGGTCACATCTGACGATTTGGTCACATAAGCATCGGCAGCCCAGGTCAAGTAATTGTCCCGGTAACTGGAAAAAGCAGTGTTCAGAATCACGGGCAGGTTGTTGTCCCGCTCGAGGATTCTTTGCAGAGCTTCGATACCGTCCATGCCAGCCATGCGAATGTCAAGCACAACCAGATCCGGCTTCATGGTTTCGACGTACTCCAGCCCCTGCAGGGCACTGTCGGCGGTCATGGTTTCATAACCGGCCCGGCGCAATTCCGTCTCATACAAGAGTCTCAGATGGGGCTCGTCATCAACAATAAGAATTCTCTTCACCTTGGTCACCCTCCTGTGGTGTTCATTGTTGCCAAAATGAGGATATCTGTACAGCGACACACTACCTCAGTTGGCCAAAAACTGCAACCCAAAATCTGGACATTCTGGGTTCAATTTTATGAACTATTTCCTGAATTCTTTCAAAAAACAGCTCCTGGATTATTTGGGAAGGGGCAATATGAAATAAAACTCGGCCCCGCCGTCTTCCCTGTTTTCTGCTCCAATCACTCCACCGTGGGATTTGATGATTTGCGAACAAATGGTCAAACCCAAACCAGACCCGGTGGTCCTGGTGGAAAAGAAAGGTGAAAACAATTTCTCCGCTACATTCTCAGCAAAACCCGGACCAGAATCCAGAACCGCCACCCTGATTCCACCTTCGAGAATCCGAGTGCGAATTTCCAAATCTCCACCATCGATCATCATCTGGATGGCGTTGAGTAGATAATTCTGCATTACCTGCAATATCTCCCCTGGGTGACAGTTTAGAGCGGTTCCACCCACCTGCAAATCCAGATGCAAATCAATATTCTTCTCCTCCAACTCCACCTGAAAACTTTTGGCGGACTCCTTCACCAACTCATCCAACCGGATGGATTTGCGCAGTTGCTTGCTGGGTCGGATGAAATCCAGCAGGTCATGGATGATTCTCTCCATGCGATCCACTTCATCGCTGATGATACCGGCGAACCGGTGGTTCGGATCGTCGGCACCCAGATTCCGGGTCAGGGTCCGGGCGAAGCC
>JAUUYW010000005.1 GCA_030590265.1 Candidatus Krumholzibacteriia bacterium | reverse complement strand
TGGGATTGGCACTGATGAATTCCACATTGATGCGTTTGTCGGCGCCGGTTTTGATTTGCTGCAAAGCACCTTGGGGATTCCACACGTCCAGCAACAACTCGATGCGATGCTCTTCGGCAATGCGGAAATTGATGAATCCGGGCCCGGCAATCTCCACCGAATCGATAATTTCCTTGGGCAGAACAATATCCGCTGCAATATCACCGGCCAATTCCCGGGGATTCTTTTTCAGACGTCCTCCAAGCATCAGGGCCAGATTGGTGCTCAAATCGCCGTGACTGCGATCCCGGGGCTTTTCCAGCTCAACGGTGACGTCTTCTTCAAAGACTCCGTATTTCTCCACAGTGGCCAGGAGGGCCGATTTCAGGAGATCCTCAAGCATAATTCTGTTCCATTTCCTCAGTCGCCAGCGCCCAGGCCGGTGCCAGTGGTGAAGTTCAAATCGGGGTGGCGGGCCTGCACGGTTTCATCGGCATACCATTCTGGAGTCACATCGAGGCGCATCCCATCGGCCCACAATCTTTCCAGCTGGAAATATTCGCGGGTCTCCTCCAGGAAGATGTGCACCACCACATCGAAGTAGTCCAGCAACGACCAACGGCCCTGATCCTGGCCTTCAATGCCTTTGGGTTTTTGTCCGATGCGGGCCAATTGCGTGTTCACATTGCGGGCGATGGCTTGCACCTGGGTGGTGGTCTTTCCAGATGCCACCACAAAGAAATCACAAACATCGCTCCGGCCTCGAAGGTCCAGGATAACGACGTCTTCCCCTTTTTTCTCCATGATGTGCCAGGACACCCTCTCGGCCAGATTCCAGGCAGCCGAATCATCGGCAATGGAGCCCTGGCTGGTCTCTGCTGAAGAATTTGAATCTTCCGGGTTTTCTTGAGTTTCTTCAGTTTTCTTGTCGCTCATGATTCCTCGATCTAGTTCAAACGGTTGATGACATACTCCACGGCAACGGCGAGCAGATCTTTCTGGGCTCCATTGGCCACCGGGCCCAAAGCACTTTTGGCATCCTCGCCAAACTGGCGGGCTTTGGCGAAAGAATACTCAACGCCGCCAAATTCGGTGACGAAAGTTTTGACCTCGGCCCACGATTCAGCCCGAAGTTTGGTGTCTTTTTCGGCAGCCAGCTCTGCGATACGTTTGCCGGCTGTTTCACCCGCATTGCGCCAGGCGGCGATCAGCGGCAGGGCGATGCGTCCCTCTTCCCAGTCTTGCCCGGTCGGTTTGCCCAATCGTCGTTCGTCACCCAGATAATCGAAAATATCATCGGTGATCTGAAAAACCATGCCGGTTTTGGCGCCAAATTCACCGAAGACTTCTTCCACCGGAGCCATCTCCTCATTCAAACTGGCTCCAATGCGACAACTGTTCTCGATGAGCGATGCCGTCTTTTGGTAGATGATCTGCAAGTAGCGATCTTCACTGATACCCATGTCGAAGCGATGCTCCAGCTGCAACATTTCGGCCTCACTCATCAGCACCGTGGTTCGGGCCAACAGTTCCACCGCATGATGCTGACCGGCGGCGCAAAGAGTGTGCAAAGCCTTGCTGTAGAGGAAGTCCCCCATGATCAAAGCTGCACTGGACCCAAATTTCACGTTCACCGAAGGCAAGCCCCGGCGGATCAGTGCTTCATCGATAAAGTCGTCGTGCACCAAAGTAGCGGTGTGAACCAATTCCACACAGGCAGCAGCCCCGATGGCCTCGTCCACAATACCACTCTTGCTCTGAGCCGACAGAAGCAGCAAGGTGGGACGAAATTTTTTGCTCTTGCCCTGCAGGATGTGCTCGCAGATGGCCTGGGTCATGGGACTGTTACCATCAGTGATGCGACGGAACTCAGTGTCCACCAGTTTCAGGGCAGGACCGATTTTTCGCTGCAAGGTGATCAGCTTGATGCGTTCGCGATCCATCAGGGACATGAATACCATCTCTCGGATAAAGTAATTCAGACGGCATGACCTCACAATTGAAGGCCATGCCGGGAAAACGGTCTAGGAGCGTGTCGGAAAACCTCTCCGGTCGCCCTGCACACCCTGCTGATTCGACCTCGTCGTTGCGAAATCGGGCCCGTAGCTACAGCTACGAACCCAATCTCGCGCCTTGATCTCGAACCAGCATGGCGCACATGGCTCGGTCCGAGGTTTCCCGACACGCTCCTAGGGCACAAATATTCGCTATTTGCGGGCTATGTCAATCCTCTTTCCGTCGTTTTCGGGTCACGACCAGGGCCACCAGCACCGAAGACCAATAAAGAACCAGCACTGGACCAGCCATCATGACCTGACTGATCACGTCCGGAGGTGTCAGCATAGCCGAAAGAGCAAAAATGGCAAGAATGGCATATCTCCAGGTGCGCAATAGGGTTTTGGGCTTGACGACCCCGATCACACTGAGGAAAAGCACCAAAAGGGGCAGCTGGAAAACCAGCCCAAAAGCCAGACTCAGCTTGCTGACAAAAGCAAAATACTGACCCACCCCAATCAAGGGAGAAAGATATGCCGTGCCAAAGCTCATCAGGAAAATCATCACCTGCGGCACGACTATCAGAAAACCAAAGCTAACCCCGGTGTAAAAAAGCAGCGAGGTGGTGATCAACAATGGCGTGACAACCTTTTTTTCCTTTTTGTACAATCCAGGCATGATAAACATATAGATGCGGAAAAAGATAAAAGGAGCCACGACAAAGAGGCCCATGGCGGCAGCCAGCTTCAGTCTGACCAAAAAAGCTTCGTTGGGGGCGGTAAAATAAACACCCTGATCCTTGATGGGACGCACCAGGATGTCCAGCAATTCCGCGGAAACAAACCAGCAGATCACGGTGGCCAGCAGTCCGGCAATGGTGGATTGAATCAGAGTGCTGCGCAGATCTTCCAGATGGTCCAGGAATGACGAATCCTTGGTCTTCGATTTTTCTTCCGGTTCATCGTCTGCTTTGGAATCTGCTTTTGGATCGGCTTCGGACTCACCCTCATCAACAAGCTTCGAGTTTACTTCAGCGTTGCTGCCAATGGGATGGTCTGGATGCGGTTCCAACTCATCAAACCCAGCTTGATCCATCGGGCCAGGGTCATTGGGTCCCGGGCCTGTTGGACCAGTGTGATCCTGAGGTGTTTCATCTCCAGTGGGCTGTCCGTCACGAGGTTCGGTCACGAAGATTCATCTTTCTGGCCCTGCAGGTCTTTCAGCAGGACAAAGAACTCATCCACACTTTGAAAAAGTCGGTAAACCGAGGCAAAACGCACGTAGGCCACCTCGTCAACTTCCTTCAATTCATCCAGGACATAGTGACCAGTGGCCTCGCTGGGCACCTCGCGACGGCCGGAGGTTGCCAAACGCTGCTCAACATGATCGACGATGATTTCAATCTCTTCCAATGATACCGGCCGCTTTTCGCAGGCTTTGGTCACCCCAATAATAACTTTGTTTCGGTGATAGGAAACCCGCCCCCCACTGCGCTTGATCACGATCACAGGGCGCATTTCCACCCCTTCGTAGGTGGTGAAACGCTCACCGCAATCCAGGCACTCACGGCGACGCCTGACCGCTCGTCCGTCACGGACCGCGCGTGAATCGATCACTTTGTCATCATCCTTGCTGCAGCGAGGGCACTTCAATTCATCATCCTCCAGTTGACCGGTTACTTCAAACCTGGGTACAGTGGGAAAGCCTTGCAGAGATCTTCCGCTTCGGCTCGCAGGCCATCCAGAGCCTCCTGGTTTTCCTGATTCTGAACAGCCCGATCAATGATGCTGGCAATGCGGCTCATCTCTTCGGGGCCCATCCCCCGAGTGGTCAGGGCAGGAGTGCCCAGGCGCACACCGCTGGTCACAAAAGGACTCTCCTGATCAAAAGGCACCGTATTCTTGTTGCAGGTAATACCCACGTGCTCCAGCAACTCCTCCATGGCTTTGCCGGTCAGCCCCTTGTTGGAGACATTGACCAGCAGCAGATGGTTGTCGGTGCCACCGCTGACCAGATGGAAGCCACGATCCATCAGACCGTCGCCCAAAATTTTGGCATTGGCGACCATGTCCTTCGCGTATTGCTTGAAGCCATCCTCCATACACTCCTGGAAACAAACAGCTTTGGCTGCCACCATGTGCATCAGGGGACCACCTTGAATACCAGGAAAATTCATCTTGTTGATGGCTTTGAATTTATCCTTCTTGCTCAGGATCAGGCCGCCCCTGGGACCCCGGAGGGTTTTGTGGGTGGTGCTGGTGACCACATCACACAGGGGTACGGGGCTCGGGTGAACGCCACCAGCCACCAGGCCGGCAATGTGGGCCATATCAAACAGAAGGATGGCATCGATCTCATCGGCAATGCTGCGTAGCTTTTCAAAATCCCAGAAGCGCGGATAGGCGCTGGCCCCACCGATCAGCATTTTGGGACGCTCAGCCAAAGCCTGGTCTCGCATCCTGTCATAGTCGATGGTTTCAGTCTCGGGGCTCACTTCATAATGCAGGGCTTCAAAAAGCAAACCGCTGAAGTTCACGGGGTGCCCATGGGTCAGGTGACCACCATGGCTCAGGCTCAAGCCCAGGATCTTATCTCCGGGCTTCAGGAAGGCCAGATAGGCCGTCATGTTGGCCGTGGAACCACTGTGAGGCTGCACGTTGGCTCTTTCGGCACCAAACAGGGTCATGGCCCGCTTCTTGGCCAGGGTCTCAGCCTGGTCCACATGGACGCAACCACCATAATACCGCTTTTTGGGATAACCTTCGGCATATTTGTTGGTCAAGGTCGATCCCATGGTTTCCATAACTGCCCGGCTGGTAAAGTTTTCACTGGCGATCATTTCCAGCTGGTTGCGCTGGCGACCCAGTTCGGCTTCCAGGATATCGGCAATTTCGGGATCGCTTTGGCGCACTTTGTCGTACATGGGTTTCTCCTATTTCTGGTGATCGTTTTCCCAGGCAATGATTTTATCAACTCGGCGAGCATGACGCCCACCTTCGAATTCACTTTTCAACCAGGCTGCTGTCAGTTGCACAGCGGTGTCGGGATCAACCCCATCGCCACTGAGGCACAATACATTGCTGTCATTGTGCTGCCGGGTTGTTCTGGCCTGGTCCTCAGTAAAACACAGACTGGCCCGTACGCCCAAAACCTTGTTGGCGGCGATGCTCATGCCAATGCCGGATCCGCAGATCAAAATGCCGGCCACGGCCAGGCCTTCACCGACCATGTTGGCCGCCGGTAAAGCGGCATCGGGATAGTCAGCGCTGTCGGTACCGTGGCAACCGAAGTCTTTTATGGTATATCCCTGCTGGGTCAGAAACTCGGCAATCAGAGCTTTGTGGGCCACCCCACGATGGTCCGAACCCATGGAAATGGTTTTCTCAACACCAGCCATAACAGGTCATCCCTTCAGGATTGGAGCCCGGAAAAAATCGGGACCCATTGCTGAACCAATCGCCGGATCTGCATTCCGGCGGCATGATATGTTTCTTGGTTACCCTCGTAAGGGTCGTCCACTTCTTCACAATCAGGAGAGGCTTGCAGGGCTTTCAAATCGACACCCGGCGCTCCCAGAATCCCAATTTTTCCATCATACCAGCCTTGAAAGCGGCTGCGGAAGATGGCAGCGTGGGAACGGGTCATGCCAATGACCCAAACGGTGTCCAACAACAAATCGGCGGCAATGGGTTGGCTGCAGTGTGATTCCAGGTCCATCCCTAGTTTGGCCGCCACTTGCAGCGATCCTGCAGAAGCCCGATGCCGCCCGATGACTTGAAGGCCGGCCGATTCAAACACCAGTTTATCGCCAGGGAAAAATTCCGCGGCGAAGACCTCAGCCAGTGGGCTGCGGCAAGTATTCCCGGTGCAAATAAAAAGGACCCGCAGCATTGGAACTTTCTCTCTAATAACCGACTGATGCCGATGCAGGCAAAATTAGGTGAAACAAGGATTTGGGTCAAGGTTGGGGTTATCTGAAGTTGGATTGACAGGATCTACCTTAGGCCAGGAAATACCACTGGACCTTCCCTCAGAACTTCCGGCCGTTCACCACTCAGATCCACCAGAGCGCTGGGCTGGACATTGAATCCTGTCTCGTCAAGCTGGTCCTCCGGATACCAGGCACCGTCAACCAAAGATCCAAAGTCCCGCAAGGCCTCCTCAAGAGCCAAATACGGGGTTTCACCTTGCCTGTTCAAACTTGTGGAGACCAAAGGAACCCCCACTTCCAAGATCAATCGACACAATTCTTCTTGATCCGGTATCCGAATGGCTACAGTTCCGGATCCCGCCGGAACGCGATCAGCCAGCTTGGATCCCGAGGGCAGGATCAAGGAAAATGGTCCTGGCCAACAGGCCTCACAAGTCTCTTTTTGCCAGGTACTCCAGGGACCGCAAATGGATTGAGCCTGCAAGAGGGAACCAGCCAAGACCAGCAGAGGCTTTCCTGGATCACGGCCTTTGATTTCCGCAACCCGGAGGACGGCTTCCTGGTGGTCCGCTCGGCAGTGAAACCCAGGCAGGGTATCGGTGGCCAGAAGCAAAACACCGCCACGGCTCAAAGCCGCAACGGTGTCTTTTGTTTCCAGAAACTGAAGGCCCAAAACTAGCGACCACCCCTGGCCAATTCCTTACGATAATCTTCCACGGCGGCAGCTACTTTGGCATCTTTGAGAGCCAACATGCGCGCCGCCAGGCAGGCGGCATTGCGAGCACCCGCACTGCCCACCGCAACGGTGGCCACAGGCACTCCAGGGGGCATTTGAACGATGGACAGCAAGGCATCAATACCCATCAAGGGGCCCGAAGCCACCGGTATTCCAATGACGGGTTTGCCGGTCATGGAGGCCATCACACCGGGCAGGTGAGCAGCCATTCCAGCGGCAGCCACAAAGATTTCGGTGCCGCCTTTTTCGCTGGCGGTGATGATGCGTTTGAGCTTTTGGGGCTGACGATGGGCAGAGGCAACCTCGACTCCATAACTCAAGCCAAAGCGCTCCAACAAGGCGTACATTCCTTCGATCACCGGCAGATCACTTTTGCTGCCGAGCACGATCATCACCCGGGGTGTTTTCTTTGTCTTTCGAGTTGTTTTCCCAGACTTGCCAGCCATTTTACTTTCCTCCGTTGTCACCAATATCCCGACGATAAATCAATCCTTCAAAGTGAGTTTTTTCCAGCAGACTGTAGGCAACATTCTTGGCCAATTCCAGTGTCATGCCAGTGCCCACAGCACCCAGCACCCGACCGCCATTGGTCACCACCGCTCCATCTTTCGCAACCGCAGTCCCAGCATGGATAACCCAACGGTCATCACTCATCTCTTCGGGCAAATCAATGGGCCGACCCTTGATGTACCGGCCAGGATATCCATCGGAGGCACCAACAACAACCACTGCCTGGCGCAACCAACTGGAAGCACCGGCACCGGGCCAATCAGAAGGAACCACGTCTTCAACTTCATGAATTCCCTGCAAAAAATCACCGAGCTTACCCTGGGCCGTCTGGTAACACATTTCCAGGAAATCGGCACGCAACAATGGCAGCACAACCTGAGTCTCGGGATCTCCGAAACGGCAATTGAACTCCAGCACCTGGGGACCGGAATCGGTCAACATCAAACCAACATACAAAACGCCACGGTAGGGAATATCCCGACGGCGCAGCTCAGCCAGCACAGGCAGAACAATGCGGGTATCGATTTCGGTGTACATGGAGGGTTCGAGTTTGACCGGTGCAAAAGCACCCATGCCACCAGTGTTGGGGCCGGTGTTGCCTTCGCCAATGCGTTTGTGGTCGCGACTGGGCGCCAGCAGGCAATAATCCTGCCCATCGGTGACAATCAGGATGGACAATTCAGGCCCAAACAGGCATTCCTCCATGAGGATGCGCAAGCCGGCCCCACCAAATTGCTGGTCGTCCAAACAGGCCCGTATGAATTCTTCGGCTTCATCGCGGTTGCTGCAAACAGCAACACCTTTACCCTGGGCCGCCCCGCAGGCTTTGATCACCACCGGCAAACTCACCGTATCAAGATGCTTCAAAGCTGCATGACTGCTGCTGAAGGCCTGGTACCGTGCGGTGGGAACACCTGCGGAGGCCAAAACCTCTTTGCTGAACTCCTTGTCGCCTTCCAGCTTGGCCCCCATGGCACCTGGGCCAAAGACATTGAAATCAGCTTTGTGAAGATGATCGGCCAGGCCCGCGATCAATGGATCTTCGGGGCCAATAATGACCAGGTCGATGAGGTTGGATCGGCAAAATGCCACCACCGCGTCCGAGTCCATGATGTCCAGGTCCACATTGGTGGCAAACTGGGAAGTTCCGGGATTTCCGGGTGCACAATAAATGCTGGGATTCTGCTCGGAAATGGCCAACTGCCGGACGATGGCGTGCTCCCTGCCACCGGATCCGATCACGAGAACTTTCCTGGACATAAGGTTCCTCCTGAAAATCGAATGCAATCCTGAAAACCCAAGACTGCAAGTCTAAGCCAACCAAGCGGGACCATCCCACCCGGCTATAGGGAATTTAATTCAAGATGGGTGTGGGGACAATGGTTTTCGCCCTGAAGTTTCGCACAGCCGTGACTCAAATAGAGTTTGTCTCAGGAATCAGCCGGTACGATGCGTGTGCCGCCCTTGCCTTCCACCGAATTGAGGAATTCTTCCGGTGAGGTTATGATGACTTCCCGTCCGCCCCCCGCAAGGAATGAAACAGCCGATTCGATTTTGGGTCCCATGCTGCCCGCCGGGAATTCCCCATTATCCAGCATTTGTTGGGCCCGCTCCGCAGTCAAGACATCAAGAGCTTCCTGATCGGGTTGGCCGAAGCGGGTGTATACCTTGTCCACCTGGGTGATGATCACCAGAGTGTCGGCACCAATGAGACGACCCAACAGGTCGCTGGCCCGGTCCTTGTCGATGACGGCATCCACACCTTCGAGTTCGCCTGCGTCATTGATGACCACAGGAATGCCTCCCCCACCGACAGCAATGACCAGCACCCCTGCATCAGCCATGGCCTTGATGGCCTCGTATTCCATCACTTCGATGGGCTTGGGACTGGGCACGACCCTGCGCCACCCCCGACCGGCATCCTTGACCACGGTCCAACCGGTTTCGGCCCTCACTTCTTCAGCCTGCTGTTCGGCATAGAAGGGCCCAATGGGTTTGGTCGGGTTGTCAAAAGCCGGATCAGAAGCGTCCACCCGAACCTGGGTAATGACCGAGGCCACCGGATAGTTCAAGCCTGCTGCCTTCAGGGAATTTTGCAAAGCCTGCTGCAGCATAAAACCCAGGCCACCCTGGCTGTCGGCACCGCAAACGAACATGGGCATGGCAGGAATACCATGCAGGGCCTGACCCGCGTCACAACGCAAAACGATGTTCCCCACAACGGGTCCATTGCCATGGGTCATGACAATTTCATGCCCCTGGCCGGCCAGCATGGCCACGGTGTCCATAGTTTTGCGGGTGATATCCAACTGCTGTGCAAAAGTACCTTCCAAACCCACGGGAAGGATGGCATTTCCACCCAGCGCAATAACAAAACGACGTTTTTCCATGCTCATCCCTGCAGAGCCTTTCTTGCTGCACCAGCAAATAATCATAGATCCTGAAGTGGTCGATGGCGCCTTTGCCCAGGCAAGAAACCTATGGTGTTGAAAGGGTCAAGTCAACCGTACTGAACAGAGAAATCAACCCAGCAGATCCAGGTACAATTCAATTTCCCGAACCACTTCTTTGCGGATTCCGGAACGGTCGGCAGCCATGCGGCGCAAGTCCACTTTCGAAACAAATTTTACGTGGATGAATTTCCGCAAAATCTTGGGCGATACGTTGCATGGGCTGCGCAGGCATATCAAAGGAACATCCCGATTGGCGAAACCGGTGTGCAAGGCGCGGCTCGAAGCAATTGTTTCGATAATCTGGGGATTGCGAGTCCTGCTGGCCACCGCGGCCACCAAACCGGGCACCGCCACAACTTTTGGATTGCGGAGAAAGCCCAACAGAACACTGGTTGACGTGATATTTGAAAAAACCAGATTCTTGATCTTGGTCCCATCCATCACTTGGGCCTTTTGTGAGTTTTCGTCAGTGCCATCATCTGCCAATGCATTTTCATCGACTTCGGATAAAGGCCGCGCAGGATCCGTGTCGTTGGGTCCGGGCAATCCATGGGGCCAGGGCGTTAGTTCATCATGATATGATTGCAACGTCAAAACCAGTTGGCCAACTTCCACCCCAAGACCGTCGGTAATCCAAATACTCCTGCCGGTGATTCCATCGTGAAGGACCCTGGGTTCAGCCAGAACTTTTTGGATAATCGTTGCCGGTTCCGGATCCAGGGGCATGGCCAGGACCCATTCCCGAGTGTGTTCTTGAACCAGGGCCACTGCGGACACCAAATCCAAATCACTGGTTTCGTACCCATGCCCAACTATTTGAAAATCCAATGCCAGCAAACGCGCCACGGCGGTGCCCAACCAAGGCAGAGGAAGTGGATTCTTGATTCCTCCTCCATGCAAATCCGCCAGCAGGTCCAAATTCGGATCACTGCGCAAAGTTTTGAAAATGGTCTCGAATTCTTGAGGCTCCAAAACCTCCAGGGCACGCGACCCATGCCTGATGAACGCATCGCGATCCTGCCCCTCTTGAACCCAGGCAATCAACTGACGCAAATCTCTGATGTTGGTATCGGCTCGATTCAGAATGGGCAAAAGTCTTTGCACTGCCGAAATCCGGTAAGGATTGACGGTGCCTGCCAGACGACTGATCCGCTCCTGCCAGGCATCGGTTTCCAAGCGCAGCAATTCCACCAACAAGGTTCGATTCACTGGAGATATTCCGGCTTCCTGAACCACCTCGGACAGTAGTTTTTCAAGCACTCCCTGCATACACGGCGCAGGGTTGTCCAAGCTACGGGAAATCGATTGATCGAGTCCCGGAAAAGCCAGACAATTTCCAATTAATCTCTTTGCCCGTCTCTGCCACTCTTTGCCGACTTCATCCAAATTGCCCGAAATTTTGGCCAGGAGCAATAATTGACGACGAGTATGACTGAAACTGCGCAGATGGGGAATCAAACGCGCCCCTGCAGTGGTCACATCCAAATATGCAGCTAACAACCTCACGCCTTCAGCATCCCCCTGGCAGGCCAGATACTGGATGCCCATCAAGTTGGCATTGAGTTCTTCGGAGCCGATGAATTTGCGCAACCGCATGAAAACCTTCCGGGACAACTCGCTGATGGGTTCATCCCGGTCCGCAAGATATACCAGGTCCTCAAGCACGCGACCTGGAGGCTGCGGCAAGACACCAGGATCAACCCTGCTGGGCAATATACGGATGTAGCTCCCGGTGACAGTCACCGATGACCTTTCGTTGTAGACGGACTTTTACTCTTTCTTTTTTTCGTCCGGAAAAAGAAAAAGTTGATCACCAAGCTGCCCTGGTTATTCCCACCGAGCCTGAAACCCCGCCCACAATCGGTTTTCCCCCTTTCCCATGCCTCTCACGGCAGGTTCACGGCGGGAAAATGCCACCATGATTCGCCCCAGTCGGATGGAATATTCAAGCCCCAGAAGAATTTCGGAGTCCCAGTTACCCCAATGCCGTGGCAGCACCAACCCTCTGAGAGGATTGACAGCGCTGACAAGATCAATGGCATCACCCCAGGCCCACTGATAGGAGAACAAATAGGAAACTTCTCTGAAAACTCTTCCTCGGAGACGAACTCCACCCAGGGTTCGGCGGCCATTGGTGGACGCTCCCATACGTCCCAGACTGCGCAGGGTGAAAATCCATGTTCCAGCGACCAGTTCACGCTTCAGGTCCAACGCCAAACCAACTCTTTCGTCTTCACCCACCTGCGATGGCGGCAACCAGGGAAAATCTTCGGACCACCCTTCCAGAATCCGGATTCGTTCATGCCAGCGGACCTTGATTTCCCAACCCAAGGGAAACCGCCCCAGAAGCAGGAGGTCAGCAAATCGTTTTTGGTGACGACGATGAATACCCGTCCAATCTGGTCCAATGCTTTCGGACCAGAGCATTTGCAGCCGCCAATTATCCGAAAGCCTCCCTCGCAACCGAACAGCCCAACCGGCCCCACCCCAAGCGCTCAACACGGCTGGACGGCCCCCGGCAAAAGGACCAACATTGCTGTTGGAGGCTGCCCATCGGGCCTGCAGGTCAATGCCCAAAGGAAGCCTCGTTTGCAGGGATACCAACCAGGCGCCATGGTATTGTCGTTCTTCCTGGTTTTTCCAGGCAATCCACTCAAAACCAAGATTTGTTTTTACCTTCTGCCAGGATCCGGAAAAAGTGAAACCTCTTTGCCCGTGCATATGCATCACACCCACACCCAACATCAGAGGACCCAAATCCCGGGTGAGGTGCAGAGCACTCAATGCTGCCTCCGATTTTTCATCACCGGATTGCCCGTGCATGGCCGCAAGATTCCACCCGCGTCCTTTCAACTTTCCCCCCAGGCCCCAAACCGATTTTTTCTCCGGCAAAGTGGCCCAGCCAACAATCCCATTGCTGATCCCCCGAAAAGACTGTCCAGCCGCCAACCCCGCGGAACGCCCCGGCCGATGCATCAACAATCCATAACCGGCATTCATGCCAATGCCTCCGGCCTGGATTTCCAGTGGCCCAAAAAACAGAACTGCAGTGCCTGCCGCCAGGCTCGTTCCGTCATAAGCCTTGCGCACTCTCGCTCGAGCCATGAACCACGTGGATCGGACTTTCAACCGGGTTAGCTGGTCAATTTCCCCAACACTGGATAGGGCCACCCTGCCATCCCACCATCCTTGCAACTTCCTGGAACCCACAGGTATTTCTTGCCTATCGGAAAGGGGATTCAATTCTGCCGGCATATCCGATTCCTGCAATGCGGTCAGGATCTCCTGCAAGTCCTCTTCGCTCATACCATACAAGACATCTTGAGCACCCGACTGTCCCGGCTGCCCTGCCAAAACCAGCACAACCAAGGCAACCAGGAATATCAAAGGAATGGTTGGGTTTTCACTCATGGGCTCTCACCCCAAAACGGCCAACCACCAGGGCAATACGGTGAGTAATACCAAGTTGGGGATGAACCAAATGACTGGTGCGCACCATCAGTCCTCCACGAACGATGGACAGCCCGGGCCCCAAGCTGCCCGTTGGGGAATCAACCCTGAATTCAATACCAATCCCGGTTGTCAATGTCATGAGTATTTGAAAACCCAAATTTGGCTTGCCATTGTCAAGACGATCGACAACCACGGCAATGGCATGATCCGAGTGGACGAAGATGGCTTTCAGAGCTTCAGTGCGGCGACCATGCTCGCCGTTGCCTGAATTGCGGGAAGATGAATATCCGGGCCATTGCAATTGCACCATTCCGGTTACGGCACCCCATTTCCAAGGGGCTTTCAAAAGGAAAAAGAATTCCTGGGCTGGAATTTGTTCCTTCTGGGCAAGAGTCAGCTTTATCCGGCGAAACCCAAGACCCACGGCAGGTCGGTGGCCCCATAGGACCCGAGCCGTCAAACGGTCTTCCACAAACAAGTCCCGGCCAGTCCTTTGCCACCTTCCTGCCCAACTAAGTTTATTACGCCAAGGAAAGATCACTCCTTCCAGTGATACACTCCGCTGTTCCAATTCTGACATGGAGAACAAACGACCCTGGCTTACCGTCCCCATGATTTCACCTTTGAGGCCCGAAGACTGATGGTTGCCGGTCAACACCCCACGAGTCAGGGATGATGGAATGAGCCAGCTGTCTTCCATGTTCAATAACCCACCAGCTATTGCTTGATCCACCACTGCGCCTAGCTCAATGCCAACAAAAATCACCAGACATCCCAAGCTCAAAAAGGGCAGCCGCGCCCAGGCACCAATCAGTTTTTCAATCTGCAGCACCTTGGTCAACGCACCACCACCAAGGCTTTCGCAACTGGACGAAAGGATTGGTTTTCCTGGCTTTTGTGCAACAACACCACATAGCCACCAATTGGCACACGGTGCCCCTGTTCATCCCTGCCATCCCAAACCAAATCCCGGGTTCCCTGCCCACCGACCGCACCCCCAAGATCTCTTACCTTTGCTCCCCAAAGATCGAAAACCTCCACATGCCAATTCTCCTCATCATCACCCAAAACAAAACGGATGTGAGTGACCCATATCCCCAGTTCAAAATCCAAAAGAGGTGGCTCCACGGATAATTCCAGCTCAGTTGGCAGCAGATCAGCCACACTGTTGATACATCCAGGAGTTCCTCCCTGAGCAGCAGTGCATGAACGCCACTGGCGCCAACCCGATGAACTCGGGTGATGCGACATCCTTTCCCAGGAAAGACCCATTCCATCCGGCAAGGAGTCAGAACCAGGCAAGGTGACATGGTCCAAAACATTGCCTTCGTCATCTGCGATATAAACCCGATCCGCAAAAGCACGGTCTTCAGGGGGATTGTTGTTCAACGAGGGCCACGATCCGGGCATTTGCCTCAATGATCCTGTCATTTGGTCTTCAGGACAATCCAGCACCATACCCTGAGCCAGGTTTTCCTGGTGCCATTGGGCAAGAGCGGCCGAGTCCTGAGCCACCACCAGAAACTCGCCAGGCTGCAAATCCACTGAGGGAAGGTCTTTCCAATCACCTTCCTCATCCCGCATTTTATAATTATCCAAGTTGATAATCTCAGCACCAGCCATGATCTCCACCCATTCACCCTGATGGCTGGGTGGGGCGGACAAAACTTCACTCAGATAGATTTCTCCGGCACCCACTTGCAATTGCCCCACATGAATAATCAGTGGGTCATTTTCAGCAGGAAGTTCCAATTCAAGGAAGACATGGAATCGCCCCATCACATTGGGTGCAAACCCCAAAAACAATTGGCACTCCTGTGTGATGGCACAACCGGCAAAAAGGGTTTCCAACACCGTCTCATTTTCACCCGAACCAGACCTGAGCTGCACTCGCATTTCAGTAATGGGAATATCCAGCAAACCAACATTGCGCAAAACAACCGTTAAGATCAGGCTTTGTCCGGCATGGGTCAGGGAAGGTGGCTCATAGCCGACGGACTCAATTTTCAGTTCATATTCATTGAAGTTGGCACTCCCAGGTGTGGGAGTCGTGGAGATAAAATCGTTGTGGTTGTTGTTGGTATCATTCCCATCGGGCCGACGAGCCAGGGACAAACCAGTTACCAGAGGGACGGCTTCCCCCTCCATAAGGTCCAAATCCGTGAGCGGTCCATAACCCACCAGGTCCAGAGTTTCACCCTGCAGAAGCAACCGAATGGCATCGGGACCATTTTGCAACCCCAGCCAAACTTGCACCTGGGGCTCTACCTCCCCCTGCCAATTGCGGTCGGCCAGAAGAAAAAAATCCCCTTCAGACAGCCACCAATCCGTATCCAAATGCCAACGGGTTGTCCATTGGGGCCCTACCGATCCGTTGGCAAACTGGAATTCCACACCCAGGAGATTGATGGCACCTGGCCCGGTGTTCACCAGTTCAACAAATTCCCGGCCGGCATCGGCCCCGGCTGGATCAGCCAGGAATTCATTGATCACCAACCCTGCGCGGCATGGGTTGCCGGCAGCAAGGATGATCTGGATAAAAATGAGAGTGCAAATCCCAAGGGATTGAAATGGAGGCAAGGAAGACCACTATCCCGGGAGGGGATGAAGATCAGAGCAATCCGTGACGTCGGCGCAAAAACCACTCGCAGGCCAGCAAAAGAACCACTACAACCAGGAAGGGCCACCCCGCAGAAGGATCCCATTTCCGTCGACTGGCAATCTCGGTGCTGTTCCAATCCAAGCCAGCCAAGGCCTTCACCAGACCATTGATTCCCGAATCATCATGCAGATTGTGATAACTCCCACCCAGCCGTTCCGACAATTGTTGCAGTTTTCGGGCGTCCTGCCGCACCTGGGTTTGTTCCACGGAATGGGAAGTAATCACAAGTTCTTCCACGGGGCTTTCCACAACTGAATCTGCGTGCCCCAGCAATTGAATGGAATACCGGCCGGGAGGCATGGCCGGCAAGTTGAAATCGTATTGTCCCCGCAGTGAATCAAACCCACTGACGGGGAACGACCTGGAATCACCTGGTGTTCCGCCCTCACCCAGCCTCTGAATTTCCAGGCTCACTCGACCATCAGCAATGGCATGGCCCCGCATGTCCCGCCATTGTCCCGCCAGTTGAATGCTCTGGCCCTCCTGATAAAAAGCCTGCCGTCCGACAAATGACAGACCCGATTCCCGTGTCCCATCGGCTAACCAAACCAGGAGGTTGCGCAAAATTTGGCGCGCGGCATGATCTTCGGTTTTTCCTTTTCCCGCTGAAACGTTATTCCAGAAAGTCATCTCCCAAAGTCGACTGCCTCCCCAAAAAGCCACCCGCCCGGCATCACGTCGGCCCACAACCAACAAGGGAACCTCATCAACCTGACCGACCTGACCTGGTTCATTGCCCACGGCAATCAACAATGACTGGAAACCATCCCGGGTTCGGCACGGTACCATGGCAGGCAATGGTGGTGCCTGAGCCAGTAGATTGATTCCGGAAGCCGCGGCCAACCCGGAAAAAATGGGATGGTCGTAGGCCAGGGAGTCCAAGCGTGCGAACAGTGGTCCTCTTTTCCAGGCTGCTTGTTCCAGCGTCACCGGCAAAAGGGCTTTCAACTGGGGACCGGGTTCAGCCAATCGGCGAGCCCTGCTGACCATGGCGTCAGGCAAAACCATCAACCCCAAACCCGATTCCACTGCCTGACCAAGCAAGGAATGATCCAGTCTTCCATTGGCACCACTCCAGCCGGCTAAAATAACACCTTCGTATTCAAGCCATTGCTGCAAAGATTTCGGGGCCACAAACGGCTTGAGGCTATCGGCAAAAACCAGCCCCTTTTCAGAGGCGTAAACAACTTCCAACGAAAGACGAGTCTCGCGCTGAGCGGCCTGAGCCAGAAAGCGAACATTCCACCCTGGTTTTTCCGCCAAAAGAAGAAGCCTGGTCCTGGCCTTGTGGATGTCCACCCCCAGTGACACCCGGTTGTTCGTCAGGAAACGCTCGTTGTCCAGTGGAGAAACCTCCAGTTCCAGCATTTGCAATCCCGATTCAGACGGCACATACGACAACTCAAAATTTGTCGCCCCTGGTCCGGCCTGAAGGGTTTTTTCAGCCAGAATGCGATCTCCCTGCAGAAGCCTCACCGTAACAGGGGTTGGGGCGGCAGGCCCGAGGGACCGATGCATAACCGTCGCCTCCACCAGAACCTGATCACCCTGAAAAGCCGTTTCCGGATACCTGATATCCTTGATCAACCGATCCGAATTGCCCACAGGATCCCCGATACCAACAGCCATAAAAGTTGCCGAAGACAGAAGGGCCGCCGAACCTGCCCCCTGCTGGGTATTGGCAGCCAAGCGAACAGTCTCCTGTCCGTCACTGACCAGGATCAATCCTCGCACCGGGTCGGCAGCCAAACGATTGGCAGCCTTCCGTAGCAAGGCAGTCAAATTTGTTCCATGATGCAAGGGCTCCACAATAACCGGGTCATCCAACCCAAATTCCTGCAAATCAGCCAGGCCATTGCCGCGTAAAATTCTGGTCTCCACATTCAAGTCCAGATTACCCAAAGCAGAGTCCACCCGAGCCACCGTGGCCAAAGCCTGGGCCCAGCGATCAGGGTACTGAGGGCTCCCCTGCAAGGCCATGCTGGCTGAATCCTCCACCAGGAAGACCAGTTGTCCTGGCACATCCTGCCGATTCAATCGTGAGAGTATGGGCCCGGCCAAAGCCAAGACCAACAGCAGCAAAGCTGCCGAACGCAAAATGACCAGAGTTCGGCGCAACCCCACAGTGGGGTGCGGCCGACTCTGGCCATAAAAACGAACCGTCAGAAACATAGCCCCCGCTGCCACTACAAGCAGCAGGGGCCAACTCCAGGCGGGAGATGTCCAGAGAATGGACACCGCCTATTTTCCGGCTTCTAGTTTTTCCCGCACGACAACCTGAGCGGCTGCCAACCGGGCAATGGGAACCCGGAAGGGCGAGCAACTCACGTAATCCAAGCCAACCTTGTGGCAGAAAGCCACACTGCTGGGATCGCCACCGTGCTCACCACAGATACCCAGGTGGATGTCCGGGTTGGTCTGACGACCCTTCACACAGGCCATCTCCACCAGTTGTCCGACGCCACTCTGATCCAATTGCTGGAAAGGATCACTAGGCAGGATGCCACGAGCAACATACTCACCCAGGAAGACGGCCGCGTCATCACGACTGTACCCAAAAGTCATCTGGGTCAGGTCGTTGGTACCGAAGCTGAAGAAATCAGCAACTTCGGCCATTTTGTCGGCCATCAGGGCGGCTCGGGGAATTTCGATCATGGTCCCCACCAGGTATTTCACATCCGAGTGGTTCTCGGCAATAATGGCATCGCCAATGCGCAGAGCCATCTCGCGCAAATCGCCCAACTCACGTTTGGTACCGGTCAAAGGAATCATGATTTCCGGGATCACATCCACACCATTCTTTTTCACCGCCACCGCGGCGTTGATAATGGCTTCAACCTGCATCTCGTAAATCTCGGGATAAATCAGACCCAGGCGGCAACCACGATGACCCAGCATGGGGTTCTCTTCATGGAGGGAATCGACCTTGGCCGTGATTTCTTCCACCGTGACACCCAGGGCATCAGCAACACTTTGCTGGCCGGCGAGGTCATGGGGCAGGAACTCGTGCAGGGGTGGATCCAGCAGGCGAATTGTCACCGGCAACCCATCCATCTCTTCAAAGATGCCTTCAAAATCGGCCTGTTGCATGGGTTTGATTTTCACCAGAGCCTTGCGGCGTTCTTCAACGTCCTTGGCCAGAATCATCTGACGCATTTTGAGGATTCGGTCTTCACCAAAGAACATGTGCTCCGTGCGGCACAGGCCAATCCCCTGGGCGCCAAACTCACGGGCCTGACGGCTGTCGGCAGGGCTGTCGGCATTGGTGCGAACCTTCAGCCGACGCGTAGCATCGGCCCAACCCATGATTTTTTCCAGATTGGGATCATCCATGTGGGGCGGCACCAGATTTGGTGCACCATCAATGACCGAACCATTGGTTCCGTTGATGGTCACCATGTCACCAGCCTGGAATTTCTTGCCACCAATGGTCATGGTGCCAGCGGCAACATCAACCAACAAGTCAGCACAACCGGCAACACATGGCTTGCCCATGCCGCGAGCAACCACTGCGGCGTGACTGGTCATGCCACCACGGCTGGTCAAAATGCCCTGTGCCACATTCATGCCCGCAATGTCTTCGGGACTTGTTTCACGCCTCACGAGCACCACTTTTTTGCCGGCTTCAGCCTGTGCTACGGCATCCTGAGCACTGAAAACCACCTCACCCTGGGCTGCTCCCGGGCTGGCAGGAAGGCCAGTACCCAAAACGTTCAACTCGGCTTCGGGATCAATTTGATCATGCAGCAATTGGTCCAGATGGTCAGGTTCAACCAGCAACAAAGCCTGATCCTGAGTGACCAAACCTTCAGATTCCATTTCCGAGGCCACACGAATGGCAGCCACACCAGTGCGTTTGCCGCTGCGAGTCTGCAACATCCACAAGCGGCCATCCTGGATAGTGAATTCAATGTCCTGAATGTCTTTGTAATGGACTTCCAGTCTTGTCCGGATACCATCCAGAGCCTGATAGGATTCAGGCATGAGTTCTTCGAGGGTTGGCAAATCCTTGGCTTCGTTGCCATCAGGCAAAAGATCGCGGCCATGGTTGTTCAACTGCTGAGGTGTACGGGTACCGGCCACCACATCTTCACCCTGGGCATTGACCAGGAATTCGCCGTAGAAGTAATTCTCTCCACTGGAAGGGTCACGGGTAAAGGCTACACCAGTGGCGCTGCTTTCACCCATGTTTCCGAAGACCATGGCTTGCACGTTGACAGCAGTCCCCCAGTCGCCGGGAATGTGGTTGATGCGACGATATTCAATGGCACGCTCAACATTCCAGCTCCTGAAAACGGCTTCAACACCACCCCAAAGCTGCTCGAAGGGGTCTGAGGGAAAATCTTCTTTGATATCTTCCTTGATAATTCCTTTGAAAGTGGCAATCAGGGATTTCAAGTCATCAACGGACAATTCCGTATCCAGCTTCACACCACGTTCCTCTTTTAGGGCGTCAATGGCGTGTTCGAATTTGTGGCCGTCGACACCCATGACCACATCACCATACATCTGCACCAGGCGGCGATAGCTATCAAAACTAAAACGCTCATTGCCACTGATGTTGGTCAAGCCCTGAACTGTCTCGTCGTTCAGACCAAGGTTGAGCACTGTATCCATCATGCCGGGCATGGATACGCGGGACCCGGAACGCACCGAAAAAAGCAACGGATCGGCAGGATCGGCAAATTTTTTGCCCATTATGGTTTCCACTTGAGCCAGGGCCTCTTTAACCTCGGCTTTGAGGGCATCGGAAAGAACGTGAGTTTTCTGGAATTCGCTACACTGCTCCGTGGTGATGGTGAACCCCGGGGGCACTGGGATATTCAGCCCGGTCATTTCGGCCAGGTTGGCACCCTTACCACCCAGCAGATTTCTCATTCCGGCATCGCCATCAGCAGTGCCGTCACCGAAGAAAAACACCCTTTTGCTGTTCATGATCACTCCATTGGAAAGAGTCATGGCCAGACACCGGACTACCCGACGCCCATACCCTGATTAAGTTGTTCATTGTGCAAGTAGCATCCTTTTGCCACCAGCGTCAAATAAAAACACGGTTCCGGATTTTTGCCGGAACCGTGTTTAAGCTGACCGGAAGCCAGGATCAATTCTGGCCCGTCTAGCGGATGATCACCAGACGCCCCCAATAGTCCTCTTGTTCCAGCATTTCAACCTGGTAAAGGTAGACACCAGCACTGACGGGTTCACCCGACCGGTTGCGGGTTTTCCATTTGATATTACCACCATACTGGTTGTCCGACCCCAAGTTAATGACATCGTCTCCGGCGGTGGTGTAGACTCGAACCCGGGAGCCTGGCGGCAAGTTGGTAAAGGTTACAGTCTCACCTTCACCCCCTGGCAGCCCACCATCGAGGCGCAAAGGATTGGGAAAGACATAAATCTCGTCCCCACCTGATGAGGACGCTGCTGGATCATTCAGGATGAAATGAACTCGATTCCCACTGCCGGGAAACGGAGATAGCCCATCTCCTGGCCAGCGGGGTGAATACACGGCAATCTGAGAGTTGTTCTGAGGAGTACTGAGAGCCGTATTGCCATAATCGTAAGATGATACGGCGTAATAATAGGAAAATCCGTTGTAAACTTCTTCATCAAAAAAGCGTACGGTATCTGGAGTTTCGAAATTGAAACAAGCGGCTCTTTTGGAATTGTAACATTGGGGAATAACTTCAAAATTAAGGTTACCACAATAGCCTTCAATGCAGTCCTCAGGGTTATTTCGGTCAAAAACACCGATTAATTCCATGTCATCCCGGGAGTGAGCTGGTGCACGCCAAACGGCCCAGCCCTGGAAAGTCTGGCACTTCAATCGGAATTGGAAGCCGGATGTAATATCCCCTGATTCAAAAGTAAGGTCCAAACCCAGGTCCAGGGACCGAAGGTACGAACTGGTCAAACTGCTGTAAGTATCGGATAGGGAAATTGGCGTGCCAGGCACATAAATGCCACCGCCATAGGAGCCCATGAAAAAATCACCACTGGAATCGCCGACCAAGGCCAAACGAGTTCCAAATTTCAACATGGGTTGCTCGGCCAAATAATCCCAGTTGACACCTTGGTCTCCACTCACCAACAACGAATGCTCATCCTGGAGGCAATAATAATTGCCGGATGGGCCATCACTGGCGATCAGGTTCATGGACCTGAGGCTGCCCAGATTATCTGGTTCCACATTATCACCAACCAGAACCCAGGTATTTCCACCATCAGTCGTTCTGTACATGCCCTTGTTCTTCATGCCGGCAATCAACAAATCAGGATTGGTACGATCGACCAAAACACTGGCAGCACTAAAACTCCAGGCCCCTGCATCATCGGGATCAACAACCATCAAATCACCGTACGTATCGCTCCAGGCTTGTCCAGCATCAAAGGTTTGGAAAACCCCGTTGTTTTCGGTAGCAACCAGAACGTGGTCCGAATTGGAAACATTACTGACGATTTCATTGACCCTCACAGGCAAAGCGGTTCCTGCCTCAGGATCATCAAGGTCAACATCCACCAACAGATCGGACCGTTGAAAAGAGGTGCCATTGTTGGAAGAAGAGAACAAACCGAAAGTGGGCACGAAAACCCAGATTTGCCCGGATGACCAATGCAGCCCGTCGACATTGACTGTGGTGGGCGCGGGTTCAAAATCAGGATCCAGGTTGGCTCCCCATTGGGAATAATTCTGGCCGCCATCGGTGGTAACAAACAAGCCAATGGTGGCCGTCCCAACAGCAAAATGATCGTTGTTGAGAGGGGAGATACTCACCCAGGTGATTTCCAGGGAATCGGTGAAAACCTCATCCGAGATTCTGATCCACCTGCTTCCATCAAAAGAATAAAGACCCTTTGGAAAAGATCCTACAGCTTGTCCACCTGAGAAAGCAGCTACGGCAAAACCATTGCTGCCGTGGTCAAGAGCAGTGGTGTTGGTTCTTTGCCAGGACATGGGAAGATCAAGATTTTTTTGTTCAAACAAGCCTGTTGTTTCACTGTAGTGATAAACACCACCATTGTTGGCAAGATTAATGATACCACCCAAAACACCGTATGTGCCGGGCCCCTCGGTTGACCAATTCATGACAATGGTGGAATCAGCTGTTGATCCCACCTCACCGGCAACAATGGTTTCAAAAACCATCTGGCGATCAACCTGGTCACCAAACCCACCTTCAACACTGAGCCCGTAGTCCAGTGCATCATCATCTGCCAAAACAAAACAAGTTGCTTGTTCCAGGTCCAGATCCGCCCAGCTAACAGTCAATCCAGGCCGGCCTTCAAGCTGTTGCACCAAATTCACCGCATCCGGCGAAATAAGGAAAAGGGAGTCGTTTGCACAGGAGATATCCGGTGTTTGGGCCAGACTCTGAAGTCCGGGCAAAACCAGAAGGAAAATGGCCAGCAGCCCGACAATAGACCGGTGGGTTACCAAGTTCCCAGTTTTCATCAAATTCCTGCCTTTCAAGCCCAATTCGGACTTCAAATAAAATATTGGCGGGGCCCTTGAAAGAGCCCGGTAGGGGCTAAATCAGGGAGTGACGGGACCACCGTGCTCAATGGGCAGACCAAAATATTCCATGACCCAAAGAATGGCCTTTCTGCTCTCATTATGATCAAAACGGTACGGATCAAATCCCCAGTAGACATCGGCGTTTTGCACTGGTTTGTCTTCAACGGTTTTGTAAGACAGATAGCCAAACACCTTCCCGGAAACCCGGGCCGATGCCAAGGGAATATTATCTCCACCATCCTCAGGCACATACGTGGTCAAGGCCATTTCACCGCAAATTTCTTTCAACTCGTTGTCCGTATAAATGCTTCCAGGCCAAGCATCATCGCCGGCTTCCCAAATCTTATTACGCATCCAATCCATGCGGGCCACACCAGTGAACATGGGTTCGACGCAATTGCCTTGATAGCCCATGTCGCATTGTTGAATGATCACGGCAGTGGGCCGGTCGGCAATTTTATCATCAATGAACTCATCACCGGTGAAAGGGTATTCGTTCAACAGCATGGTGTCCAATCTGGCTTCAACGGTGGGATCCCGCCAATCCATTCCTTCGTGGGTGTTGATCACGTCGGAGATGGCCCCTGGCCCCACAAGATGATTGGAACGGAATTCCGGCACCAGTTCAAGTTGCTTGATACCTGAACAAGTTGTTTTGCGTTCCTGGTCTCCGGAGAGAACCCGCCCGTAAATATTCTTGTTCAGGGGGATATTCCAATCCAGGGCAGTGATCCCTGCAGTTGCATAAGGGTACATCAACGGCCCACGCATGACTTCGGTGCCATCATTCAGCTCATTGGTACCAAAACCAACCACAAAGCTTTCACCCGCCAAGGTGTAATCCTCAACGGCTGAATCAAAAATAATCGGCACCATATAGTTATCAACTTCAAGGAATGATTCCATGGACCGATCCCCAATGAGGAAAACATTCCCCCCCTGCTTTTGATAGGGCCCCAACCAGACAAATTTATCGCCGGTGTTGTCTGGACGGAATTTGATAAACAAGGTTTGCGCACCGTGGGTCCGGGCATTGATCAGGGCCGCTTTGTAGTTTACCAGAACCTCATAGTCAAATTCCTGACTGGTGTGATTGAAACGGTCACGTTCAGTACTGAAGTTTTCAATGCCCCCGATGTTGTCCAGGAATTCCCAAAATGCATTGCGAAAATCCTCTTTATCGTAGGCAAATGTTCCCGTCTCATCAGGCCAGCGGTTGGTTTGATCGTCAACAACCTGATCCGCAAAGACCAGGTTGAGTTGATTCTCCCGGCTCACGAAGGGAATAACCGTAAGGGTCCATTTCAGAACATTGACAGAACCGGAATCATCAACAACCCGAATCCAAAAAACATGCTCTCCGTTGGAGTAAATACGTTCTTCAGCAAAACGATTTTGTTCACTCAACCCGGGTGGAACAGCCCAACCGGGATCATTGGGATCTTCCACGTCAAGCAGGTCCCAGCCATGGCGCATGGAGACCACCGTCCCTGCATAATTGTCTGCCGTGGTAGTCCATTGAAAGTTCAATGGCTGATTGGCAGCAATGGCATCGGCATTTTGACTGGTTCCCAGTCCCAAAAACACCTCGCGGGCAGTAATGGTAGGTTTGAACTGGTTGGCCGAAATCCGCACATTCATGACTTGCCTGTTGTACGTTTTGCCAATACTCAAAGCGCCAGCTGTGTCCCGAGCCTGCACGGCAAAAAGAAAATATTTGCCATCCGGCCTATCCGGGAAACTGACTCTGCGATCTTCTTCATTATCAGCATAACGAATCCAGGTACTCCAAAGGGGATCCGTGAAATCAATCAATTCATCCACATATTGATAGTAACGGTAGGCATTGGTAATTTCAACCAGATCACCACTATCGTCTTCCGCTTCAGCAGGAACCCATAAGACCCTGATATGAGTGGGAACCCCCAGCTCAAAATCTTCATCAAAGCCTTCATAATCAAGATTGACTGTGGATGGCACCGAATAGGAACTCTGGCTGGAATTGGTGCCGGCAAAAGATGCCAGACAAGTGGGAACCAGGGTTGTGGAGGTGAATGAGATCAAAGCTGGAGAAGGATCCACCCCGCCCTTATCATCCACTGTGCGGACAAACAGGCTGTGGGTACGAAAACTTCTTTCGTAATCTTCCGGATCTCCTGGAAAATCTTCCTGATCAGCCAAGACAAAGAAGGAAGTATCAGTCGCGGTGGTGAAATGCCAGGGATGGATTTCGGCTCCAGTAAGGGGATCTCTGGTCAAGGTATCCCTTGGGCTGATGCCATCAACTCCATTGTTACTGATTTTCCATTGATATCCTGCCACACGTCCATCAGGGTCGCTCCCAGTCCAGTGGAACTCCACCTTGAAACCAGCTTCCAGCAAAGTGGGCGGTTGCCCGGTCAAGCGGGTATCGGGCCGGCTGTTGGGCACCAAACTGCCACTCAAGTCGGTGTTGGTGGAGCATCCAATCAGGCCCAGAATGAAAACCATTCCAGCCAAACTGATCGCGATTTTACGCCTTGTCATTGAGTTTCTCCTCGAAACATTTGGTCGTCTCAAGCTACTTTCGAAGCGATTTATTGAGCATCAGAGCACTGAATCAATCCAAGAGCCGTGTCCTGAAAATGGAGATTGAATTCCTGTCTCACGGGGATCAGGTTGCCATCGTCATCATACTGGGCGTTGTCCATGGCCCCACCCTTGAGCTCCAAGCTGGTGATCGTTGGGTAAGTCGGGGCGCAATCCCGCCAGGTTTCATCCGCCCCAAGAGTTCCCGGAGGGCGAATATCATCGAAAAGGTGATACAAGGATGGCCGTATCGGGTAGAAAGCACAGGAAGCTTGATCAAGAGCCACCACCTGCACACTGCCGCTGCTCATTTGGCGCATGCAAATATCCACGATTTCAGCAGCAAGATCCATATCATTAACTTCGTTGTTCACGACGAGAGTGAAAACGGTGCGGCCCAGTTGCCAGAGTTGAATAGGAACATAGAAATCAACCTGGATAGACCAAATTCCGTCAGCTGGATTGATTGAGAGGCGAGTTTCGTCGGCAAGACGCCCCCAGGTGACGGAGTTGATATCATCCACACCACCACCATCGAGAATACCATTGCCAGGGTCACAGTCATAATCCACCTGATAACGCCAGGCGAGCGCACGGTTCAACGGATCAAGCCAAGCTTCTCTCAGATCATCCTGCCCATGCAGTAGAATCGTCATGGAATAGATGCGGCAGTCAAACACATAGTAGTTGCTTGTATCATTGGGCAGATTATCCAACCGCAACGCAAGAGTAGTCTTGTTGACACCCATCACTCCCAACCCCTGGAACGTCAGCTCTGTTTTGTCTGGCACCGGAGCCGTTGCACCAAGCTGAGGAATATAAAACTCGGATGCGGAACCAAAACATTCATGCCCCACGTCCCCAGGCTCATAACATTCCTGATCAGGCGAGACTATGGAAAGGGCGTTTCGGTCCGGTAGCAATTCAACACATTGCACACAGGGTGGGAACCCTACATCAAATGTGATT
>JAUUYW010000246.1 GCA_030590265.1 Candidatus Krumholzibacteriia bacterium | reverse complement strand
GAAACCACCTGAACCAAGGCATTTTCCAGTTCTTCGGTTTGGCCGCCTTCCAGCAGACCCCGCGTGATGGTATCACACAACCGCTTGCCGGCTCGCCGCAGCACCAAGGCCCACACCTGACCCCAGCGATCGCGAACGGACACCCGCACGTATTGCATCACTCTTTGCAGCAAGGCTTCGGGCAGAGCGCCCACCAGAACTCCCGCGTCGGGAATTCTGGCCAATACGGCAGCGGCGGCTTTGGGGTTGGGCTTGGCCACATCCACACCCCGGGCGGCAACTTCCGCGTGCAGGGTGAGCCCGGCCAAAGCGAGAGAGGGATCTTCCTTGAGGGCCTGCATGGCGACTTTGGCGGCACCATTGCCGAAATGGGCCAGCAGTTCCTTGTCGGCGCAGTCATCGCAGGCACCACGCTTTTCTTCCCGGCTGATTTCATCCAGATAGGCCATGACCTTGGCCAATTTATCCAGCGGAACCTTGCAGAAGTCGAATTCGCGCTTCAGGCGATCTTCGTAATTGTCGGCCTGACGCAGGAGGCGGAAAGTGGGTTGGCTGCCATTGGACATACCAATCATGGGATCACGCTTCAAATCGCGCTTGGCTCCCTGCCACCACTTTTTCCAGCCTTTTTCTCCCAGCAGATTGACCACATGGCCTTTCAATTCCCGGTACATCAGGCGGCCTTCGCGTTGGGAGCGCAGGGCCATCTTCACAAATGCCACGCCATCGTCATCAGCCTCCTGGCGCAGACGGTCCGGATTGTAGAGAACCAAGGCGGGGAAAAAATCTTCAGGGCGGGGCAATAGTTTTTTGATGTTGTCCAGGGTGTATTCGTCATGACGGTCATCAAAACGAACCGAGACTTCGCCAGTGGCCACATCGAGGGTTTCCACGATGCCCGGCACCAACCAGGACAGGTCCATCAGAAAATCACCGGGTTTCAACTGCAAATACAGGTTGATCATTGGCACGGATTTATCCAGGACCGCACCAACGGGCATCAGCAACTCCAGCAGAACATCCAGGTCCTCAAAATCAGGATTCGCTGCATGGTAAAGACGGATTAAAGTGCTGCGGAGGTTTTTACCCTTGGGAAGTTGACCAGCCGCTTCGAGGCAAACCAGGAAAGCCTCTTCCTGACCTGAACTTTCTTCCACGGAAGCGATCAGCGCGTCGAGCAGGGTGTCCGCCCGGTCGGCTGCCCCCTGCCGCCCCACTTGCCCCGCAACGGGAATCAGTTCGCGCCAGGTGTAGTCCGATGTCTCCAGAGCCTCGACCCAAAGACCTTCCAATTTATCGAAATCCTTGGCATTGGCCAACTTGCCAAGTTTTATCAGGGAAGGTCCCCCACTCTCGATTTCTGTCATTTTTGTCCTCTGCGAAATTTAGCCCATTGTGGCAATTTGAGGGACAATAATAAGCAATTTGGGTCTATTTAACCATGAGCATTTTGTTTGTGGTCACGGTGGCCCCAACCGAGAAGCGGGTCACGTACATTCCGGTGGCCTGGGTTTGGCCCAGATCATTGCTGCCATCCCAGACAACTTCATGCCAACCGGGACTGCGGTCGACCTCAAGGGTTCTCACTCGAATTCCAGCCAGATTGTAGATATCGAGACGGACCGGCTCGCCACTCTGAATGTTCTGAGGTATGCCATACACGATGCGGGTTTCGGGGTTAAAGGGGTTGGGATAGTTGGAACGCAATTCCGCCATCCGGGGCAGGGAATCGGCTGAACGGTCGGACTCGAAATAAATGGGATCGGACCATTCGCTCATATCGGAAGTGCGACCGGAGGCATCCACACCCCGAACCCTGATGCGTTGAACGATTCCCGATTCGGCAGACAAAACATATGTTGTATCCGCGTGCTGGGTTGCCAACCTTTCCTCAGGGGCATTGCCTTTTTTTAACCAAACCTCATAATAGACGGCCACCGACAAGGCACCATCGTCGTTATCGACCACTGGGCTGGCTGTCCAGTGGAAATTGTAATCCGAATTCTCGGCCAGGGCGCTGGAGGCCATGAGCAGAATGAGAATCAGGGTTAATTGGCTGATGGTGGTGGCTGTCTTCACGATGTCCCCTTTGATCCTTCGGGTAAAATTGCCCGTTTTTGTTGTCTTCAGACAGGGGATTGCATAGGTGGTGCCAGCCTGCAAAGAGGCTGAGAAGGGGTCAATTACAGGAAGTTGTTAAGGATTTCAGGAATTGTTGAGGAGTTATCAGGAACAATGGGAAACCGTTAAGAAGCATGATCCCCGTCGCGTATGAAACGGGATTTCATCCTGAACAGTGCGGATTGCAACAAAGCCTAGGGTTCTGTCTCTTCATCAGCCATTTCTGCCAGGCGGCGGCGGGTTTGTATCATTTTTCGCGCCGCCCCCGCTGCAAAAATCACGGCCATCAGAACAAAGAGTGTGGGCCACCTGGTCAGCATAACAGCCCAACCCAACCGCAAATTCATGGCCCTGGCAAAATCGTCCATGAAATCTCCCAGGCTGATGCCGGTGACTTCGTCGAAAGCCAGTGAAAATGCTCCCGTGCGGGCCGACGCTTCCAGAATATCGCCCACCACCATATCACCGTGGTTATCCCGCAAACGATTGACCGCCAACAGGCTAGTGCGGTAGGCGCGATCGGCAAGACCTGCCGGGGCGGGAAATCGGCCCTGCAAGCGGTCGAGATTGGGCACTTTGCCGTCCAAAACCAAAGAAACAGTATCGGAAAAGCGCCACTCGCCGGAATACATCATGGCGCAACCTTCGTGGAACCACGTGGGCAACCAAACCTGACCCGTCATCTGAAACAAAATAGCGTGGACCATCTCGTGCAGAAAAACTTCCCTGACCCCGCGACCGACCACCGAAAGACGGGAATAGTTGATGGCAATGAGACGGCCCCCGGGCATGGCCACACCCACTCCCCAGTCGGGCAGTCGGCCGGCGAAGTTGCGTTGGAAAGAATCGTTGTTCAGGATCAAACAAGTCACGGTGTCGAGGCGAGCTCCGGACGGAACCAGTTCGGACATGATGCGTGGGCCTTCTGTTTTCCAGATCTCACCACAGGTTTCGGCGATGGTGCGACCGGCTTCGCTTTCAACCTGGAAATGAACCAGGGGCAGGGTTGATGGGGACATTGCAGGATGACCAGCAGGATGAGCAGCTGCGGGAGCAGCTGGCAAAGCTGCCGGAAAAGCTGTCAGGTATAGAAACAAAGCCAGAACCATCAGTAGGTAGCGCAACTCAAAAACTCCTGACAGACGAGTAGCAAATCGGTCGCCTGATGGGTTAGAATCAGAATCATAGTATCGGTCCCAGCCCATAGAATGGAGTGACCATGAATCTGGAAGAATACCGGCAAGCCATCACCCCGCATACGAAAATCACCGTGTTGAGCGGGGCCGGCATTTCCGCGGCCAGCGGAATCCCCACTTTTCGCAGCGGGGAGGATGCCCTCTGGAGTCAGTACCGTCCCGAAGAGTTAGCCACGGCCAGGGCTTTTCACGCCGACACCGAATTGGTGTGGAAATGGTACGACTGGCGTCGGCAGCTCATTGCCCAGTCGGAACCGAACGCCGCTCATCATGCCCTGGTGGATCTGGAAAAGAAGGCCGACCTGGTTATCGTAACCCAAAATGTGGATGGATACCACCAGCAGGCGGGCAGCACCACGGTGCACGAATTTCACGGTTCCATTTGGCGGGTGCGTTGTTTGGACTGTGGTTATGAACGGTATGAGCGTCAAACACCGTTGCCGGGCCTGCCTCATTGCGAAAAATGTGGCGGTTTGGAACGGCCGGCGGTGGTTTGGTTTGGCGAAGGCATCGATCCGAAAATTATGGACGCGTCATTTGCAGCTGCTGCCGACTGTGACCTCTTCCTGGTGGTCGGAACTGCTGGAGCTGTCTACCCCGCCGCCAGTTTGGTGGATGCCGCCGTCAACGGTGGTGCCCAGGTCATCGACTTCAACATTGAGCGCAGCGAGGTCAGCCACCTGGCCCACCTTTTTGTCGCCGGCAGTGCCGCCGATACCCTGGTTGACCTCGTCCCCTAGGGGACCGGCAATTGCCTTGCCAAGGGTGGTATGATCCAAAATCGTGGGCAGCAAAAGATAGAAGGAGTTGCCCTCCACATTGTCACTGTGCAGCAGGATGCGTCCGCCATGGCACTTCACCGCCCCCAGGGCAATGGGTAAACTCAGCCCGGAACCTTTGGAATGGTGCTCAATTCTTTCCACCAACTCGAATTTCCCAAACAGGGCTTTGCGACGATCCTCGGGAATTGGCTCACCACTGTTGTAAACTTCGATCAAACGCCAGCGAATGTCGTCGTCCTCGAAATCCGGGTAATCTGGTTGTTCCATCAGGACTGACAGGCTTTCGGCCTTGAGCAAATCACCTGGACCACCCATTGCCGGCACTTCCCTGACTTCGCGGATGAGGATTTTTCCACCATCCCGATTGTGAACCAGAGCATTGTCGAAGATTTTTTCCAGGGCTATTTTGAGGATCTTTTCATCGCCCAGCAGGGACCAAACCTGGTTCTGGAGCTGGTTTTCCACGGTAATATTGCGGCCAGAGGCCTTTTCACGGATTCCACACAGGCTAATTTCCACCAGGTCGGTCACCGGGTTGAGCTTGAGGGTCAGCTGGCGATCGGCCGATTGGATTGCCGTCATCTGGATGGCGTCGTTCATGAAACCACTGAGGCGTTCACCGCTGCTCTGAATGATGGAAACCACCTCGGTCACATTGAGGCGTTTGAGAATCTCCTGTTCTTCTTCACTGACTTTGCACAGGGAAGATTTCAGGAAATCCACACCACCCATGATGGACGTCAGGGGCGTGCGCACTTCGTGGGAAATTAGGACCAGGAAATCGTCCTTGGCCTTGTCCAGCAGACGCATGTTTGCCAGGGCGGCTCGCAGGTGCACCGTCTTATCCTTCACCTCGCGATGGGCCTCGTCGAGGCTGATGGCCATCAGGTTGAAATAGCCGATCAGTTGACCAATTTCATCCCAGCGGCCTTCCCGCATTCGACGGGAATAATCGCCTGTGGCCAGGGCGGACATGCTTTCGGCCAATTCCCCCATGCGCAGAGTCACCCGATTCATCACCCGCATGACACCCAAAATGGCGCCAAACAAGGCCAGAATCGTCAGGCCAATCACGAAAGTCAGATACCTGAAAATGAGAGTGCGCAGGTCTTTGGCAGGTCGGGCCGAGAATACCGTAATGGGTAAAGTGGTCGAAGGCACGGTGGCCACCATCCAGGGGTCGGACCATCGGTTGACCAGACCGCGTTGGTAGTGTCCGTTGGATAGTTCGTGGCTCATCGAGAGCAATTCCTGGCCGGATAGCCCGGCAAAGAAAGTGGACTTGGTGCCCCCCTGTTCCCATAGGATCCGCCCATCGTGGTCCACAAAACAAAGCCAATTGGGAGCGG
>JAUUYW010000015.1 GCA_030590265.1 Candidatus Krumholzibacteriia bacterium | reverse complement strand
GTAGGCGATGCCCTCGAAGAACAGCTGAATCAAAAGGACATCGGTGAAAGAATCAGTGTCCGGCCATTCCAGATTCAAATCCTTGGCCACAGGAATATCAGACATGAGGACCGCCGGCAGACCCATGTCTTCCACTCGCAAATCGGGTCTGAAATCAGGGATCTCCACTCGATTCACTGACCGCTGACGCAAGGCCATTTGGCGACCCTTCATGGCCTTTTTCAGATCTGAATCAAGAGTCAGTTCAATGGCCGTAGTGCCGGTATCAGCATTCCAAACAGCGGTAGTATGAACAGGTCGATCGATTGGCCCGGCATTGAGACCGTCTTCAATCAACCCTTCCATATGGGGACGCATTCGATCCCAAAAGGCAGCAAAATCCCGGGGTTCGGGCGCCGTCCACAAGCACTCGGCCATGGCGGTCATGCGCGGGAAAAACATGATGTTCAAACGTTCGGGCGGGATGTACTCGCTCCACAAATTCATTTCCCCACCCAGAATGTGCTCATCCTCGGCATCAGTCAGATTTTCAGGCCGGGGCCGGAAACTGTGAACCTGCCGCAGGTCCAGCGTATCAACATCATAATCGAAATAGCAATGCGATGTGGGCGAGACGATAGCGTCGTGCCCTTGCTGGGCCGCCGCGATGGCTCCCTGGGTACCGCGCCAGGATTGCACCGTGGCCGCGGGGGCCAGACCGCCTTCCAGGATTTCATCCCAGCCAACGAGTCGTCGCTCATGGGCCAGAAGGAATTTCTCAATGCGGCGGATGAACCAGCTCTGCAATTCGTGTTCGCCGCTCAGCTTTTCTTCGGCAATGCGCAGCTGGCATTTGTCGCAGGCTTTCCAACGGTCTTTGGGGCTTTCGTCACCGCCAATGTGGATATAACGAGAGGGAAACAGATCCATGGCGTGGGTCAGAACACCTTCCAGAAACTCGAAGGTCTGTTCATTGCCGGCGCAATAAACATCCTTGAAAATTCCCCACTGGGTTTCCACTTCCAAGGGCAATCCCTGACAGGAAAGCTCCGGGTAGGCAGCCAGGGCGGCCACGCTGTGCCCGGGCAATTCGATTTCCGGAACCACGGTGATGAAACGTTCGGCTGCGTAGGCCACCACTTCACGCACTTGATCAGAAGTGTAATATCCACCATACCGTGTCCCGTCCCATTCCGTCCGCCAGGCAGCCACTTCGGCCAATCGCGGATATTCGGGCACTTCCAGCCGCCAACCCTGATCTTCGGTCAAATGCCAGTGCAGGACGTTGAATTTGTGGTAGGCCAGCTGGTCGATGGTGCTCTTGATCAAATCCAGGGGCATAAAATGACGGCCGCAATCGAGCAACATTCCCCGCCAGCGGAATTCGGGATGATCTTCGATGACACCACAGGGGATGCTGCCACCGTCGGCATTCAGCAGCTGTCGCAGAGTTTGGGCACCGCGAAACAATCCACTGCGGGAGTGGGCAGTGAGTTCCAGCCCATCAGGACGGATCACCAAAAGGTATCCTTCATCCACAGCACCAGGTTCGATGATTTCTTCTGAAGCCGTGGGCAAATCATCCACCGCTTCCAGCTTCAAAACCAAGGCACCGGGCGAAGCTGTCTCGGTAACCTGCACACCCAACTGATCGGCAATCAACACGCCAACTGCTTTGGCGGGCCCACCGTCATTTTGAACCAGATATTCAAAAGACTGTTTTGGATAAAATCCGGTGGATGGTTGCCATTCTTGAGGAGCCGGTATTAAAGGCAAGGCGGAGTTGACCATGGGATTGGATCCTGCCGGGTTGAAGAAAAGCATCAGGGCGGCACCCAGACTCAGAGCCTGAATGGACAGACGGGTCTTCTTGTTAATTTTTTTCATGCCCTCATCATCCGATATTCTTGGCCCCGGTGCAAACCCTGACTTAGTATTGAGCCATGAAAAATTCTCACGACCATTCTCATCGCAACGCGAATCTCCTGCTCCTGCTGGCTTCGGCCATTTGGGGTTTTGCTTTTGTGGCCCAGCGTTTGGGCATGCAGCACATGGGCCCACTGGCTTTCAACGCCATTCGTTTTGCCATTGGGGCCTTGGTCCTCATGCCCTTGTTGTTCTTCGGTCTTCCTGGCCAAAAGCCGGCCCCACTGATTTCGGGTCAAAAAAAGCATCTGCTTCTTGGGGGCTTGATGACAGGCATTTTCATCTTTGGAGGAGCCACCTTTCAGCAATTCGGGGTCGTTTACACCACAGCAGGCAAAGCAGGATTCATCACCGGGTTGTACGTGGTCTTTGTGCCTCTTTTGGGATTGCTAGGTGGCCTGAAAACCCGCCGGGAGCTTTGGTTTGGCGCCGCCTTGGCATCGGTGGGGCTGTATCTGCTCAGTGGTAAAGCAGGCGGTGGGATTGCTTTGGGAGATGGCCTGGTCCTGGTTGGTACGTTGTTCTGGGCATCCCATGTTTTGGCGGTGGGATGGTTGGTGCATCGTGTCAATCCCCTGGCTCTGGCTGTGTTGCAATTCCTGGTTTGCAGTGTGTTCAGTGGAATCGGTGCTTTGATCTTCGAAGATTTGTCCCAGGTGGATCTGCAAGGTGGGGCCATACCCATCTTGTACGCAGGTGTTTTGTCGGTTGGAGTGGCCTATACCCTGCAAATTCTGGGTCAACGCAAAGCCCATCCTGCTCATGCGGCCCTGATTCTCAGCATGGAAGGTGTGTTTGCCGCCCTTGGAGGATGGCTTATTCTCTCGGAGAGCATATCGGTACGGGGATTGGTTGGATGCGGTCTGATGCTTGGCGGCATTATTTTGGCCCAATGGGGCCCTGCAGGTGGTAAAGAAAAGTCTCCCATGGTATAATAATTTCAGAATCCATTGAATAGAGTTTTCACTCCGTCCCCTCGCCCGGGTCCATGAGTTTTTGCTCCCGTATTTCATTGGGCAGTTTGATGCTGCTGATTGCCGGCTTGTCGGTATTTTTTGTCATGCCTGCCATGTCCGGGTGTGGCGATTCGGGTGAACCATCCTCTGAGCTGAATATTGACGAAAACAAGACCCCATATCTGGTCAAACTTACCACCTGCATCGGCCCTCATGCCATCGATAGTCCACGCAATGAAACCATGATCATGTGTGATATCGATGGGGATGGTATTCGGGAACGAGTTGAAGGCACTTACCAAAAATTCCTTGGCACCGACAGTGAAGACGCCAAGACCAAGCCTCGTTGGGAAGTTCACCTGGACGATGAATGTGTGCTCCACGATAAGGAATCCCGTCTTGGTATTTGCGCCGATTTCAATGATGACGGCATCGAAGAAATCTATTTCACCACCAGATCCAAGGATCACCGTCAGTGGTATTTCTGTGTGTTGGATCCAGCAATTCCCGGCATCGTCTTGAATGTGCCTTTGCCCCTGGGTGAAGATCGCCGCCGGCCCGACCATTGGGATGGGTATTATATGGCGGAGGGAATCCTGCAGGATGCGGACGGTCAAGGAAATCCGGGTGTGGTCCTGGTGCGCCGGGTTGCTTACGACGCCACCAAACGGGGCATTTGCGTAGTGAATCCGCTCAATGGCCAGGTCATCTGGGAGTATGTGGGTGGGGCCCAACCTCACGCCAAGCCGATTGTAGTCACCGATATGGATGGCGATGGCAAGCGGGAGGTCATTTTCTCCACCAGTGGGCCGGGCAATTGGGGTGATACGAAAATTAACGGCACCGGGGACAAGGAAATCTATCTGATCGCCCTGTCCAATCTGGGTGAGGTTCTGATGCAGGAGGTCATCGGTGGCGAACGTTTTCAGGGACAAGTGGTGGCTCATGATTTGAATGGTGACGGCGTCAAGGAGTTGGTCACTGCCACCTCCAACGCCAACAATGGCCGCACCAATGAGCTGGCTGTTTGGGATTGGCCGACCGGTCGCATCCTGAAGCGAGTTCGTTCATCAGATAACTTTTTGGGCCTGGTGGCCATGGATGGGCCCCAGCCTGGTCTGTCCTATATCTTCACCGGCAGTGATGATGGCACCATTCAAAGGTATATCTACACTGGAAAAACCCTGAAATGCGATCGGCAGGTTTTGCATGCCTCCCCAATGATCAATTTGTCAGGAGCCACGGATATTCTTCCACCACCGGGTCCCGAGCTCATTGCTGAACTGGAAAACGGTACCACAACAGTCATTTTGGATCGTGATCTGAAAACTTTGGCTGTTTATTCCGATGTTCACCAACTCAGCAAATCTTCACCCATGGCCTGGGAATTGTCTGATGGCCAAAAGGCACTGGTGCTTTCCAACCCCAGAATTTATTGGATTTTGGAATTCGACAAACGGCCTTGGGATGTGGCGGGACTGATATTGCGCTGGGGGCTGCCTGTTTTGGGCATCCTCCTGCTGTTGGCCGCCTTTTATTTTGGCAGGATGACCGGTCGGCGTCATCGCCATGAAGCCGGTTCCACATCCCGCGAAATAGCTGGTACGGCTGATTTTGACAGTCTTTTTCGACTTCAGCAGGAACTCGAAGATGCTTTTCATTCAGTGATTGGCCAGGCCAAAGGCCTCGAAAGGCTGGTCTGGTTGCTGGAGGCCTACAGCACCGATCTTGGGGAGAACGAAAAGCTGGAACTGCGCATCCGGCAGGTTTTGGATGATTTCCAGGTGGAGGTTGGTCCTCGTTTGTTCCGCATTTTGCTCCTGGCGGAGCAAACATCATTCGAAACCCTCATTGTGGCTGATACGGGCAAAGCCCTCGATTCTCTGACCGGGTGCATCGGAAAACTGGGGGATCAGCCCCTGACCTGTGCGGCTGTCAAAGCCGTGCGCAACGAATTGCGGACCGGTTGGAAGACGGTGCGGGATGGCTTCTTTTTGCTGAGAACTGCCATCAACACTTACTTCACCACCGATCCGGTGCGGTTGATCCAGGGCATGCTGCTGGTGCGTGAAGGGGATTTCCAACGGGAGCGCATTCAATCCACGCTGCTCGGTGGAGTTGAGTCATCAGGCAGCATGAATTGCCGCATTGACAACGGTGACCTGCGTTTTGTCATGGACAATCTCCTGGAAAACGCTATTCGGGCCATGAAAGACAGCACTACTCGTCAGCTTACGGTTCAGTTGTTGCGTGCCGGCAAGGAAGTCACTCTTCGTGTGCAGGACACTGGAAAAGGAATTGTCCCGGCCCAACAGGAAGCCATTTTCAGCAGCCGTTTCAGTTCGCGCAGCGGTGGTGGACGAGGATTGCACCGGTCCCGGGAAATCCTGGCCCGCTGGGGTGCCGAAATCCTGTTGGTGGAATCCCGATCCGGTAAAGGAACAACCTTCATCGTCAAACTTCTGGCCGCCAGCGACAACACGGGCCAAAAAACCAAGGAATCTCACGGCTGATCATTTTTGCCGCTTCCTCCTGATTCTCCAGCTAACCAACCTGTCAGGCCACCATTCCGGCATTTTCCCATCGGGACAATTGCCCGGCCAAGTCGGCATTTTTTTCCCCAAGCAGTTTTTCACTCGGCCGTACAAAAAAGGGTACGGTTCGTGCAACATGGGTTTCAACATTCAGTATTTGACCAGCGTTCATTCCGGGTTTGCAGCCCGACCGGAAAAGGGGAAAAAATGGGATTCGATATCAACCGCGCACGTGAAGTCCACTTTACGCGCATGCAAAAGGCTCTGGAGCAGGGATTGAAAGACATCAACCTGGCCAAAACCCCCATAGAGGCGGACAAGGCCCGTCTGCGCGCCCAAACCCGGATTGAGGAATTGAATCAAATGTTCGAAGATGCTTTTCCGAAAGAAGAAGTGAACGTCTAAATCCTGGTTCAAAATATGAGCAAAAACCCGAGTGCCAAAGTGGCTCGGGTTTTTTGTGTGTTGGTAGCATGCAACCTTTTTGCAGCGAAGAGCGTCTCTAGTTTGGAACATGCTTCAACCCAAGCTTGAGGAGCTGGCTATGCTGAATGATAAAAGGAACATTTTCATTGGTGGGGCACGCCCCGGTATCGTGACGGCAATTCTGTTGATGATGGTTTTGCTGGCTCTGCCAGCGCTGGCCAGAGAATATGAAGAAAGTTTCTCCTTCTCCGGAGATGAACTCAAAATCGCCAACATGATTGGCAAGGTGGATGTGCGCTCCGGCTCGGGCGATCAAATTCGGGTGACGGTTCTGGTGCGAGGCGAAGACGCGGAATCCGATATGATTGAATTCGAGGTGGATGATGGTTCCATTGGCGAATTGCAGATCATTTTTCCCACCAGCGATCACAAAAAATATGTCTATCCGGAGTTGGGCAGCAGCTCCAAGACGACCATTCATTTCAAAAACGGAAACAATGATAGCTCATGGTTGAGAAAAGTTTTCGGCATGGGCGACAAAATCACCGTACGCGGCAAAGGTTCCGGATTGGAAGTCTGGGCCGATGTTCTGGTGGAAGTTCCCGAGGGCCGTGAATTGAAAGTGAAGTTGGGTGTGGGCAGCATCGAAGCCAAAGATGTGCAGGCTGATCTGGTGCTCGATACCAACAGCGGAGCTATTTACGCCATGGGAATTACCGGCGACTTGCTGGCCGACACCGGCAGCGGTCATGTGAAAGCCCACGATATCAACGGCGAAGTTCATGTGGATACGGGCAGTGGTTCAGTGGATATCGCCAATTGCCGCAGCAATTCCATTTTGGTCGATACGGGCAGCGGCAAGGTCAAAGGCAACAATTTGATCTGTTCCAGTCTCAACATTGATACGGGCAGCGGCAGCGTGAGGGCTCACAATGTGGAAGCCGACGAAGCAAAAATCGACACGGGCAGCGGCTCGGTCAGCTTCCAGCTGAATCGCATGGGCACCGGCCGTTTTGTGGTCGACACCGGCAGCGGCAGCATCGAAATGGACCTACCCGAGGATGCGTCCGCCAAAATTTACGCCGACACCGGCAGTGGTTCCATGAACAACCATTTGCAGGGAGCAGTCGTAAAAAACAAGGAACGCCGGGAAATGACCTTGCTGATCGGCGATGCGGAGGCTCGAGTGACTTTGGATGCCGGCAGCGGGTCGATTACTGTGAAATAGTTAAATGGCATGGAGGCTGATCTATCCCTCAATATTCGATCCGGCGCCTGCAGCAAGCCGGATCCCCGAACCGGGCTCTTTATCCCAAAGAAGAGCCTGGTTTGCTTTTATATCCTCAGCAACATTCGTGAATGAATTCGATTCCAGGTACCATCCCGTAATTTTGGCTGGGAGAATTCCACCTGTAGATTGCTGATGGTGATTTCACCAGGAAACCGGCGCCGTTTTTGTGAATTAAGGCATGGCACCCGGCGCAGTAAACTATGAGATTAGACTCATCATTGGTCCCTCCTTGAGAACGGGGGGTATTATGATGGACCTCCAAAAACCGTGTGTGATTGCAGCCAGGCATTTGGCATTTGTGGCGGGCATTGGCCAAGACACGGCGTCTGGTGGCTGGGGGAATGGATGTTTTGTTGCGTTGGCCAGGTTGGTTGATCTGACAATCACATTGCGCGCGTTCCAGTTCACTTTTGCCAATTTCCAATTCGCCTTTGCTGGTTTGAACGGTTGCTGATTCACACTCTGGACAATGATGGATATGGATCTGTGACAAGGGTCTGGAATTCACCACAGGTTCCCCCAGAGGTTCCCCCCGGGGGGTGGTATTTTGAACATCATCTTCCAAAAAAGAAGCCATGATTTCCAGGAACGCTTCTACTTTTTCAGAAGACAATTCCCGCCGCTTCCGCGCTTGTTCCCACATGGATTCATACCGAGCAAATTGAGTAGGCGACATTTCCAGTTTCACCAGAACCGGCAAAACCGCAGCCGGGGTCTTCTTCTTCGGAACAGGCAACAATGACTGCTGACCGGAAGCTTTCTCTTTGGCTTCTCGTTTCGCCCTTTTGATCTCTTCTTCAACAACCCGCCGAGGATTTTCCAAGGCCATATCCACCCATTTTTTTTCCGTGCTTGCATCAACAATCCCGGTGAGAGTTCGGCCAACCGTATAACCAATTTTCCCCTCACTCAGTGCACCTTTCAAAATCGGCAACTCTTTCAAATCCCGAGAAAGTTTCATGAAGTCTCCAATTTTAGTATCCGAAAACCCCAAAGCTACCTTGGCATACCGATTCATGGAACAATATCCAAGTTCCTTGAACAGCTTCCGCTCATATATATCCCCAAACCAATCAAGAGAACATTGAAGAGCCGAAGCCTCAATTTTAAGAGCAGATTCCAAAGCCTCATGAGCTTCATCAGCAGAACAACCAGCGCAGAATTCAGGCAGGGTATTCATATCAAAAAACCTTCAAAATTAGGGTGATCAAAAGTTCACCCATAATATAGCGAACAAAACACGAAACAACAAGGTAACTTATTGTATTTAAACAAGAAATTCAGGAAAAAATTCCATAAAAAACAACAAATCGGCCCAAAAAATCCCCACAACCCTCTTCAACAACAATCAATCAAGACCCCAAAACCAAAACAGTTTTCTGATTCACAAATTCCCTAATTCCCAAAGCATGCAACTCACGCCCATACCCACTTTCCTTGATCCCCCCAAACGGCAACCGTGGGTCAGATTTCACAAAGTCATTCACAAAACAACAGCCTGCCTGCAACTCCTCAGCCGCGATGCGCTGGCCCCGTTCAAGATCGCGGGTATAAACCGCCGCCCCCAAGCCAAACACCGTATCATTGGCAATGCGGATGGCATCGGCTTCGTCCCTTGCAGTGATAACCGACGCCACGGGACCAAACAGCTCATCATCATAAGCCGGCATGCCAGGACAAACTTCACTCAAGACGGTGGCGGGATAATACGCTCCGGCCATGGTGGGCACTTCACCGCCCAAGACCAATTTTGCCCCGGCAGCCACACTGTCGAGAACCTGTTGGTGCAGCTCATCCCTCAGGTCGGTTCGAGCCAGAGGCCCCATATGGGATGCCGAATCCAGGGGATCACCAATCACCCGCGCGCTCATCTCTTCAACCAGCAATCTGGTAAATGCGCCAGCAACCGATTCAACCACCACAAAACGCTTGGCGGCAATGCAACTCTGCCCGCTGTTGAGAAGACGACTGGCTGCACAACTGGCGGCAGCAGCGGGCAAATCAGCATCTTCCAGGATTACGTAAGGATCGCTGCCGCCCAACTCCAAAACCGTCTTTTTGATGGCGCGCCCGGCAGCGGCAGCCACCGCCCGACCGGCAGGTGTGCTACCGGTCAGCGTGACAGCTTTCACAGAGGGATGGTTGATAATCGGCTCCACCCGGGATCCGCCAATCATCAAAGTCCGAAAGGCATCCGCGGGGAAACCGGCGTCCCGAAAAACCTCTTCGATGGCCAAGGCACAACCGGGCACATTGGAGGCATGTTTCAACAATCCGGTGTTGCCTGCCATCAAGGTGGGGGCGGCAAAACGGAAGACCTGCCAGAAGGGAAAATTCCAGGGCATGATGGCCAGAACAGGGCCGATGGGCTGGAAGGAAATGAAGCTCCGGTGGGCTTCGGTGGGAATATCCTGATCAGCGAGATGGGCCTCTGCGTTGTCCGCATAATAGTCGCACACCAGAGCGCATTTGTTTACCTCGGCGATGCCCTCGGATAATATTTTTCCCATCTCCATCGTGATCAGTCGGCCATATTTTTCAGCCCGTTGGCGAAGAATCGCTGCTGCTTGTTTCATCATCATTCGTCGGGTGAAAAAATCGGTGCGACGCCAGGACGCGAAAGCGAAATCAACAGCCTCAACAATGGCGGCTGCTTCAGCATCAGTGTGCTGATCGTATTGCTGGATCAATTGACCGGTAGCTGGATTGATGGCTTTCACCTGAGTGCCTCCTGGGGGAAATATCTGCATTGATTATTCAGAACAATCATCCTGCAAAAGCACAGGAAATTCAACTGCTGAGTACCAATTGCCAATTTGAAAGAAAATTTCCCATGGGGCTGAGTTACAAAAAAATAGTTATTTATAGTTGACAAAAAGTACGGTATGCCGTACTATTTGGAACATGAAGCTAACAAATCACATCAAGCAACACCGCGCACGTTTGGATCTTACTCAACAGGATCTGGCCGAGCGCGTTGGTGTGCGCCGCCAAACAATATTGGCGGTGGAAAAAGGAAAGTATGTGCCTTCGGCGTTGTTGGCTTTTCAAATTGCCGATGTGCTGGGCATGAAAGTGGATGAATTGTTTGAGATGGAAAAAGGGGAGGGGTCGCAATGAGTTCCATGGTCCTGAACAAACCTGCACGAAAATTGCCATCGGTGGATGGGGTGGCTTTGATCATCGGGGTGATAGGTTTGGTGCTGAACCGCCTTCCCGGGTTGAACACACAGATTTGGACGGGAGTCTTGGGACTTGCCGTTTTTGGCCCACCATTGTTGCGGGAATTGGGAATCCTGAAAGACGTCGATGAGTTTGCCCGGAACATCCGCTGGCGAGCGGGATTTCACACTGCCTTGGCAGTGGCCATGTTTGTCTTGTTGAACCCGATCCTGTTTCCACTGATAAGGTCCTACCCGGATGCGGTATGGGGCAAAACCTGGTTTTTCACCAATGGTTTCATGCGCCAAACCATGGTTTTGGTTTTTCTGCTCAGTTATTTGATTCAATATTGGGGGCCTTGCCAGGGAGTGTTTCGAATTCTGTTGGGAGTTGCCGGTTTGACCCTGATAGAGGTAGGGATGGTTGGGTTGCCCATGGGCTATGATCAATTGGCCTTCACCCTGCCATATTTAGGGCTGATCGTTTTGTTAATAGCCATGGCGTTTTTGGCCAGGAGCAAACCCCAATGGGGTGGCTGGTTTCTGGTTGTTGTTGGAGTGGTAATAATTGGAGCGGCCATCATCTTTGGCGCGAAACAGAGCGATCCTGATATGCCGGGGGAACTCCGGTTGAATTATGTGGTTGGCATTGTCCAGGTAACGGTTCACGTATTCCTGGTCCTTGTTGTTTCGGGAGTGAGCGTATTGAAAAGCGGCCGTGCAGAACTCGAATAGAGTCTCAGGCGGGCCAGGCAATATCACCCAGACATTAGCCATTACTATTTGGAAGGACAATCATGCGAAACCCAATGACCATAACTCTGGCACTGTTGCTCTGCCTGCTCCCATCCTTCATCTCAGCCCAGGAAAAAGGCCCCGCAGATGACCTCTGGATCCTCTACAAACAAGGGCAATTCGAAGAAGTCGTCGCACAGGGTAGGGTTTTGCTGGTCACCCACACCGAAACTGCCCAGGTTAATCTGGCGGTGGGCCGCAGCCTGGTCCACCTGGAAAAATTTGATGATGCCTTTCCCTACCTGACCAAATCCGCCCAGATGGATCCCCAAAAAACCTGGGTTTATGCCTGGGCCCAGGTTTATCTGGGGCTGGTCAACTGGAAGCTGGGCGATGACAATCGAGCCAGCCAGGCTTTCATCCTCGCCCGTGATTGTGTCGCCACTAAAAACGCCACCCGCAGTGCGGTAACTTATATGCTGAGGCTGGGACTGTCCGAGTTCTTTGCCGATTGGGTCCCCTTGGAAACCGAACATTTTTCTTTTCGAATCTCAGGTCGATTGAAGAATTTTGACCGCATCGCATTTGTCCGTCGTCACGAAGAGGCCTATGCAAAAATCACCAAATGGTTTGGTGGACAGCCCGAAGAAAAAATCCGGTTCCTGCTCTGGTCCAGCCAGGAAGAAGCAGACGAAGGGGGCATTGGGACTCTGGGTTTCAGCAAGCCTGAAATGTTTTTGACCCACGCCGTCATCGGGCAAACCGTTGGCCATGAAATGACCCACATCATTTCTTATTACGCCCTGAACCCGACAGTGCGCAATGGACTGATCAATGAAGGAATTGCCGTGTTTATGGATCAAACCAACCGAGATCAAATGGAAAGGGCGCGATCCTTGAGGGATGGGGGAAAGTCCGAGGAGATCCGTGTCTCAATTCCTGCCATGTGGGAAGACTGGTCCTTGGCACCGTCGGAATATTCATACCCGCTTGCTGGAGCTTTCGTATCCATGCTGATTGAAAATGGTGGAAAGGATAAATTCTTTGAGTTCTTCCTGGATCAAAGTTACCAGCACGCCCAGTTGGTTTACGGTTCGGATTTGTCAGGTTGGATTGAAAATTTTGAAGATAAATTGTACCAGTGACATAGGCATGGTCAAACAACCGCCCCATGACACAACCGTCCAAGGAAACAAGAAAACCTTAAGGAAATTCAATGAAGAGAATAGGTAACAAATCACTCACCAGAGTCTGCGCCTTCATGGCAGTAATCCTTTTCCAATTGCTGACCAATGGAATGGCTTTGTCCACCGTGACAGATGAATGGAGCGAGGGTCTCGGCCAAACCCCCAATGCCGTGCATTCCTTCCTTTTCGAAGTCACTTTCATGAACATCGATGTAGCCATCGTTGAGTTTCAACTCGATGCGCAGACGGCGACCTTTGTATCGACGATCACCGCCGAGGGCGACCCGAATGACTCCCGCATGGACCGTGTCGGGGACATCCTCCTGGCAGCAGAAACCATCGCCTTTTCCATGGATATCCAACGCGATACCAGCACCGGAAAACTGCTGAAAGGAATGCTTCTCAATCTGGAGCGAGCTTGGGAAAGTGAACTGATTTCCGAATCTGAACATGAGTTGGTCAGCGAACGACTAAGGGCCATTTTCACCCAACATGATGAGCGAGGAATTCAAGAGGGCGACAAACTCATGTATCGAGTGCAACCCGATGGAGTCAGAGTGATTCTCCTGGGTGTTGATGGTGAAATTCTGGAAGATTCCCTGGAGTCAGGCCCTGCCTGGACAAAGGGAATCAAGGGTGTTTTTGTGGGCCCAAACTCCAAACTCCGAGAGAAACTTGTCGAAGCGGTATGGGACCAGGAATGATTCCGGAGCATTCCATGGTCCTGATTTCAAACAAGTTGCGGAAATGAATGAACTGTAACTATACTGTTGAGGACTCTGCACTCAATCCCCCGCATATCCCATCTGTTTTTTGGAGGACTCAACAATGAAAAAAATCGCCCTGATCGTTGTGACCCTGGCTTGCGCCATCACCCTGCTGGTTTCGGTCTCTTGGGCTGGCGGACCCATGAAATCCGATTCTGGTTGGTTTGATTTTGAAAACTGTGTCTTTTGCAAAAACCTGACCGAAGACCCTGGATTGCTGGAAAATTCCACCTGGGAAAACCATACCATCAAAAATGGCTCCATGAACATCATGACCGTGCCCCCCGAATACGCCGAAGCCATGGCCACCGCCGAAAAAAAAATGGCTGAGCTGGGCAACAAAATCTCCACCGGTGAGGTCAACCCCATGACCATGAAAATGTGCGGCCACTGCATGAGCTTTGGCATGATCATGATGAGTGGTGTCGACATGGAGCGGGTCAACAGTGACGTTGCCATCATTACACTGATGACTTCGGACGATCCGGCCATGGTCAAACGATTGCACGACCAGGTCAAACGCGACAATGAAGAAATGGCGCTGATGGCTGACCACGGCCACCAGCACTAAAGATTTATTTGAAGACCAATCGCAAAGCCTCCAGGGTGGCGGGATTGTAAATTGTATGATGCTCCTCGTCTGGCTTGGGCTGGTACCACCAGTCCAGGCTGGCGGGGGCATGGTTTTTCAGGGCCTCGGCCAACCTTTCGGCCCCTTCCAGCATGGTTCCTCCTTCAGCGGCAATGGTCAGATAGAAAGAACGGTCTTTCGGAAAATCGTTTGCCTGCAAAAGCTCCGCCGCTTCTTTGCTCAACCCCATATCCCTCCACCAAAGCGAAGGACTGATGGCGATGAAATGGTCGAAACTGTCCGGCGCGCGCAGGAATGTTTCGGTGATGAAAAGCGCGGCCAGACTTTCGCCAATGATGCCGTCTTCACCATTTGTACGATAGCGTTCGGTGATGAAGGGTTTCACTTCATCCCGGAGAAACCGCCTAAATTGCTCGGAACCGCCATTGTTGGGAATATTTTCGTTGTCGTAAGGGATTTCCGAGGGCGCCGTCAATTCGAATTTCCGGTCATTGGACTGGATCCCAACCAGAATGAACTCCCGGTATTGGCCAGACAAAGTGGCCAGGGCAGCCATGCCTGCCATGGGGATGAAATCCTGATGAGTGCCGCCATCCACAAGATACAAAACCGGGAATTCATCAGGGCGATCGGCATATCCCAAAGGCAGATAGACATTGATGGTGCGAGAATCCCCATAGACCTTCGAGTCCAGCGGAAAACCAGTGCCAATAATGATTTCCGTTTCCCCAGAGAGAGTGGGTGGCAGCGGTGGTTGTGCCTGCTCACAGGATGCAAGGGTCAAGGCAAGGATGATTATGGTGATCAAACAAAAAAGACTATTCTGCCAATTCATTCTTCAATTCTCCAGATAAGAGATGGCTGCAGGAATATGGATGAATTTTCCCGCTTGGCCAGTGACCCTAACGCCACAGAGTTCTTTTTCAAGTTTTTTGAGGAAGAACCTAGCTTGTGTGTGGCAATTATTCTCTTGTCTATGTATAGTGACCCAAATTCAGTTCGTATCGGGGAATGGCCCAAATGATCAAGAACTACCGGGAATTAGCCGGTATGAGAGGAAAACAAAATGATTAAGATGCAGTACAATTTGATGCTGGTTATCAGCTTTGCCCTGATGGCAACCCTGTGCACGGGCGAGGCCTTGGCTCAGCGGCGTGGCGGCAGCCCAAGTGGTGGCAGCGCTAGTGGCCCCAAACCGCCCATCGAGTTGAGTGTCACCTACGGGTCCATGTGGGGTGGTAATATCCAGACTTACAACGGTAAGATTCGCACAGCCACCGGGCCCAGCTATGGCATCGCCCTGGATATCCCTGTGCATCCGGCCATGGCATTGGAATTGAGCTACACACGCCAGGATGGTGGTTTGGATTATGATACCCGCACCGGTAAGGAAAGGCTAACCGACATGTCGGTTAACTACTGGCAGATTGGTGCCATTCGCGGCCTGCTGGACGGCAAGGTGCGACCATGGATCAGCACCAGTCTGGGAGCGACCTACTACAGCCCGACTAATAGCACGGTCATCCTTGATGGTGATGAATATCGCACCGAGGGGGCAACAAAATTTTCCTTCATCATTGGTCTGGGCGCCAAAGCCTACTTCGGTAAGTCAGAGAGGATCGGCCTGAGGGCATCCATGAAAGTACTGCCGACTTTGTACAACACTGGTGCCGGGTTGTGGTTTGGCAGTGGTGGGGCCAGTCTGGGTGTTACGGGCAACGCCATCTGGCAGTGGGAAGCAGCCATTGGGCTGACAGTGAAGCTCGGGGGTTGATATCATGAACCAATTTCTCAAGGCCGGTACCGGTCTATTGATTTTGCTGTTGGTGGCCGCCACTCCTTTGGTGGCTGCTGAGGACAATGACTCCCATTTTTGGCCAAAAAAAATGAGTGGCGATAAGGGCGAAATCGTCATGTATCAGCCACAAATCGAGTCTTTTGCCGGCAACAAGCTGGAGTCTCGGGCTGCCATCTCAGTCAAAATGAAGGGGCAGGATGAAGTGATTTTCGGGGCCATGTGGTTCGAATCTCACCTGGTCACCGACATGGAGACCCGCACCGCGACCTTGGACCGTACCAAAGTGACCCTGGCCAAGTTCCCGAACGTCGAACAGGCCAAGGTGGACGAACTGAGTGCGTATCTCGAGAAGGAGATCCCAACCTGGGATATGGAGATTTCCATTGACCGTTTGTTGAGCTCTCTGCCGGATGACCAAGACGGCAGCAGTGACGGTTTTAAGGGTGATCCTCCCGTCATCCATTACCGAAACGTACCCGCGGTGCTGGTGACCATCGACGGAGACCCAATCTTCACTGCTTTGAACGGTTTTGACCTGGAATACGTGGCCAACAGCGCCTTCTTCATCGTCAAAGACAAGAAGAACGGCATTTTTCTGCGAGGTGCCGGCCTGTGGTTCATCAGTGACGACATTGGTGGAGTTTGGCAGCAAACGACTGATCTTCCGTCCGAGGTGGCCAAAGTCTCGCAAAAAATCGACGAAGAGGAAGCCGCTCAGGCGACCGAACAGTCGGAAGACGCCGAGGCCCTGGGACTCGAGCAGAACAAGGACGAGCCGGCCCCCGAAATCATCGTCAGCACTGTTCCTGCCGAATTGATTGTCACCGATGGCGAAGCTGATTTTGCCTCGGTTGAAGGCACCCAGCTGCTCTACCTCAAGAACACCGAAAACGATGTGCTGATGGACATCGCCGGCCAACGGTACTACGCGCTGATCGCGGGCCGATGGTACAGCGCAAAGTCCATGGACGCCTCTGGTTGGGATTTCGTTCCCTTCGACGATCTGCCCAAGGATTTTGCCAATATTCCCGCCAGCTCGGACATGGCCACGGTGCTGGCCAGTGTGCCGGGAACCACCGAATCCAAGGAAGCCATTCTTGAAACCCAGATCCCCCAGACCGCTGAGGTGAATCGCAAGACAGCAACCTGCGAGGTTACCTATGACGGTGATCCGGAATTCGAATCCTGCGCCGAAGGTGTGGCTTATGCCTTGAATACCGAAAAGACAGTGCTGTTGATCGACAAGCGGTATTACTGCGTCGATTCGGCTGTGTGGTTTGAATCGGCCGGCCCCGAGGGCCCCTGGGTGGTCTCTACTGAGGTCCCTGCCGTTGTGCAGGACCTGCCGCCCGAGTGTCCAGTCTACAACGTCAAGTACGTCTACATCTACGAATCAACACCAGAAGTTGTTTATGTGGGATATACGTCGGGTTACTACAGCTCCTATGTCTGGGGCCCGTGTGTGGTCTATGGTACTGGCTGGTATTACAGTCCCTGGTGGGGAACCTACTATTACCCACGACCGGTCACTTATGGGTATGGTGTGCACTACAGCCCGTATGGTGGTTGGGGTTACTCTTTTGGGGTCAGTTACGGGTGGCTTACTATTGGAGTCGGTTGGGGCCGTCCTCCCTATTATTGGGGTGCGGGTGGCTATCGTTATGGATACCGACGTGGTTATTGGCGTGGTTACAACCGGGGTTACAGTCACGGTTATCGACGTGGTGCCTCTGCTGGGTACCGGGCTGGATATCGTGCGGGCAACCGGTCACCGAGCAAGCAACCCCGAAACTCCAATGCCTACCGAAATCGCAAGGATGGGGTGAACAAAACAGGGCCATCACCTTCGGACAACAGAAAACGACCGGCCACTACCGACCGCAAGAACAATGTCTATACGGACCGCAATGGAGATGTCTACCGGGACAAGGATGGCAGCTGGGAGAAACGCGACGGCGACAAATGGTCGGGCACTGAGCGCGACCGTGACAAGAGCAAAGCCGATGACCGGTCCAACAAGGATCGCGCCGAACAGGATCGATCCGATAAGAGCAGCCGCGAAAGAGACCAGCAAGGGGCTGGTGATCGTAGCCAGTCGGGTGACCGCAGCAGTGGTGATCGCAGTGGAAGTGATCGCAGTGGCAACAACAAGCAGCAACCCGATCGCGACCGCAGCAATAACAACCAGCAAATGGATCGCGACCGCAGCAGCAACCAGCAACTTGACCGTGACCGCAACAATCGCAGCCGGGGCAACGAGCGCCAACGACAATCGCCAAACAGATCAGGCGGCGGAAGTCGTGGTGGTAGTCGCGGCGGCGGCGGCGGCAGGCGAAGATGATTTGATAAGGAATGACAATAGTTTAAAACTCGGAAAGAAAAGAGAGAACAATGAAAAACAAACAAACCGTCTCGAACTCAATTAAAACCCTCGTATTTGGCCTGGCTGTCATGGCCGGTGCCCTTGCCGCGGTGACTCCCGTCCTTGCACAGGGTGACCAGTACATGGAACTGCTGCGTCAGGATCTTCGCACTGACAGGGTTGCGGTCATGACTGTGGCCATGGAACTGACTCCCGAGCAGGGGGACGCTTTTTGGCCCATCTACCGGGATTATCAGACCGAGCAGAGTAAAATTGGTGATAAGCGTCTTGCCATGATCAAGAGTTTCGCCGAAAACTACGAATCCATGACCGATGATAAAGCTGGTGATCTTGTAAAAAATTGGTTCGATCAACAGGAGGATAGCCTCAAGTTGCTGAAAAAGACCGCCAAGAAAGTTGCCAAGGCGACTGATTCGGTTGTTGCGGCTCGTTTCATTCAGGTTGAGAACATCCTGCGCATGATCATTGATCTGCAGGTGGCCAACGAACTGCCTCTCTTCGTGCATGGTACAGCGACGACGGAATAGTTTTCTTCAGGAGACTGCCGGGCCTTTCCGGTCCGGCAGTTTGATTCCATTCCTGGTTTCGAATGGCAAAACCGTTTGAAACGGGATAGAAAAAAAGGAACAGAACTGTGCGAAATATTGCTCCTGTTTTCCTGCTTTTTTTGGTGATGTTTTCGAGTCTCTCGGCAGTGGCCGAGGAAGAAACAAAGACTTATGAAGAGCAGAATTGGGCAGTCGGCGCCATCTTTCGCACAGCTACCATTCCTTTCGCCACCGAAGAGGGTAGCGTAGCCACTTTTATACCCCTCATCAGCTTCGAAAATGACCGTTTCTTTTTCCGCGCCCTTGAAGGGGGCATCAAGGTGTATAAACGTGGCGACTGGCGGTTCAGCGCCCTGGGCCGTCTTCGTTTTGTGGATATTCCCGCTGATGTCCAGAACCAGATCCAAGGCGATACCATGGACTTTGGTATCCAGGGCCGCTACCAGCCATTCGGGCTGGCTTATCTTGACCTGGAAATGATGTCCGACTGGGACGGGCGCACCTTCTACAACATGCGCCTGGCCATGGATTATGAGCGCCCTCGCCTGGCTTTCCGGCCTTTTGTGGAATTGCGTTACAAAAGCAGTTCATTCAACACTCGTTATTTTGGTCTGGACATGGAAGACGTAGACGCCGGCATGGACATTGGCCTGGGTGTGGTTGCCAACTATAATCTGACCAGCAATCTTTATCTCTACGGGGCAGCTCAGTTCACCCATCTGGACAGCAAGGTGCGCGGTGCATCCATCATCGACAGCAAGTGGCACAACCAGGGTTTTTTGGGTGTCGGTTTCTCCAATGACAAAACCAAGCCGCGCAAGAAAGAGCTGGGCAACAGGTCCTACCTGCGCCTGGCCCACGGCTGGGCCACCCCTTCGTCCCTGAATGATATCTTACATTTCAATGCTGCAGATGATCCCTACAACAATCAATTGACCTCGATATATTACGGCTATCCTCTGACCGATAGCTTTGTGGGGTTGCC
>JAUUYW010000058.1 GCA_030590265.1 Candidatus Krumholzibacteriia bacterium | reverse complement strand
GTTGTGCCCAGTATCAAGCCCGCCTGTGGTTTGGCCTTGATCTCCCAGTAATTTGGTATCCGTCATGCTAAAACTCCGGTTTTCCCCCGGCGGGGAGGTTGCTCCAATCAAGATTTTAATCGTCACCAAGGGGTCGAAGGTTTAGCTCAAATATCCCGATTCTCCTGAGAATCAGTATCAAAATGGCTCTTCCTGCTTTTCCTGAAGGCAGGTCCCTGGAACTCCAGCCCTGACAATTTGCGGCTCCATTGTTTCAAATCCGCCAGGTTTGACATCAGTGGATGGGTGCTGGCTGCTGCTGCTCTGGCTGCTTTCAGAGTCTTCAAGGCTGTTTGCCAGGCTGAGTCCACTGCCAGACAAATTTGACGGGAGAGTTGGCTGTTTTTGCCGGCAGCCTCGGCCAAATTTTGCGATTGCCCACCAGCTTCGGCGGCCACTTCGTCGATTCTGGCCAGAATTTCGGCTGCTTTGCCCGCCGATTCAACTCCGGCTTCGGTGCGGGAGCGGCTTTCATCGATGAGATGGTTGGTCTCGTCGGCAGCTTTGGCACAACGGGTGGCCAGGTTGCGCACTTCTTCGGCAACCACGGCAAACCCGGCTCCGGCATCGCCTGCCCGGGCCGCTTCCACTGCTGCATTCAAGGCCAGCAAATTGGTTTGGGTGGCGATGGAGTTGATGTTGCGCACGATGACTTCGGTTTGATTGGCGGTTTCCTGCAACTGCCCCATTGTGCGGTTCAAATCGCCCAGATTGATCGCCGCGGCGGCCGCATCCTTCCCAATGCCGGCCATGGCCTGGGCTGATTTGCTGGAGTCCTGGTCCTGGCGCAACAGTGACTCGTTCAATTCACCCATCAAACGGGATAGGTTTTTCAAACCCTGGTCCAGTATTTCGCCGTCCTGACCGAGAATTTGTCCGGCCTGGGCCAGCCGCTGGCTCACTGGTTCGAGGGCCTGAAGATCACGGTCCAAACCGCGGGCGACATCCTTCAGAGGTGTGCCAAAAATTTTGCGCGCGCTGATGATGCCCACTCCAGCCAGCAGGACAACCATGCCAGCGCCAAACAGGGCCAAAATGGCCACGGTGCGGGATTTCCGGATCCAGGAATTCCCCAGGTTTTGAGCCTGATACAGGTTCTTGTTCAGCATCTTCTGGGAATCTGCCAACCAAACACTGCCTGCGGAAGCCAATTGGCTGTTGGTTTGTTCGAATTGCTGAGCGGAAAGGGGCCATCTCTCCATCATTTTTTCAAGATTCTGCAGGGGACCCGTCAGGGTGGCCAGTTTTCCTGTTTCAGGAGTTTCGGGTATATGGTCCAGAGTGTGCAACTGGCCCAGGATTGAAGCAGCGTTTGCGGTGGGGGATGATGCCCGGTGCAGTGGCCGAATCTGATTCCAATCCATCACCGCCTGGCTGACGGTTGTGATCCGGTCATTGCGCTGTTGGCGAACTTCCGGCGGCAAATCGGGAGTGGCGTTTTCCTGGGTCTGCCAGCGGATTTCGGCTGCCAGAAAGAGTCGGGATTGTTCCAGGAATTTGGCCGAAAGATGACTGAGACTGTCATTCAGAGATTGGTGGGTCGAACAGGAAAGAACTGATTCTTCCAACGCATTGAGCCACTCCAGGCGGGCTTCTGATCCTGTTTGCAGACTGTCTGCTATCTGGGCGAAATTGCGCGCCTGTTTCAGACTCGACTCCTGGCCATCAATGATGTATTCCCGAGCCCAGAAAATGGCCAATCCGGTGGCTTCCCGAGCTTCACCCTGTTTCAGAGCGGGCCCCAGGCTTTCCTGCAGCAACAAACCGGTTTCCTGACCGTTGGTCCAGAGCTGCCAGGACAGCAGCAGGCACAGCACGGTGCAGAGGCCGGCCAGGGATAGAATCACTAGGCTGATGGTTGAACCTGGTTTCATACCCGCAGGAGAGCAGTATGTGTGCCAAATCTAGCGCACCAATGTCATTTTCATGACCTGCGAATGGTGGCCCTGCCGCAGGCGGGCATGATACACCCCGGAAGCACAATTTCTGCCTGCATTGTCCCGACCATCCCATCGCACCTGATGCTGTCCGGCAGCCAGGGAAATACCCAGGAATGAACGAATTTTCCGACCCCTGGCATCAAATATATCCAGGTGAACAGGTCCGTTTTCCGGTCCCGTCACAAAATTCAGGATTGTGGCAGGATTGAAGGGATTGGGGGCATTGGGGAGCATTTGAAACACTGTGGGAGAGTTGCCAACGTCAGAAAGGTGCGCACTGGCAGGCAGGCTCTCATTCCCGTCCAGAGTGACCAGGGTCAGCTGGTAATACCAATAGGTGGACGTCTCGTCAAAGTAGCTGGTTTCTGTTGTCACAGCGAACAGAGTGCCCGGTTGGATGGGGGTGTCGGGTTGGGCCGACCGGTAAATGCGGAAGTGGGCAAATTGGGGATTGGCGGCCGGGTCCCAACTCAATTGAGTTCCTTCGGGTGGTGAATAATCCACCACCCAGCCGGTGGGAGGAGCCGGTTGCAAGTTGTTCACAGAATAACCACTGTCCGGTGGGGAATCGAAAAATTCACCCTGAACGGAAGTGCGTGTCCTGACAAAAAAGGCTGTCCAGTTGATGCCGGTGCTGTTGGAGTCGGCCAGGGTTGGCACCACCGCGGCGTAGTGGTTTTCCATGTCGGCGGGAATGGTGGTGACAAAATCCCATTGCCCTGGAGGATAGGGTGCACTGGGTTGATTGGCTTTGTTGATGTTCTGGGCTGTGCCATCGTAGCGCCGGTAGATGGAATATTCGGTGATCTGGTATTCCCCACCCTGGATGTCATGACGGCTGGCTTGCCAGCTCAGGCGCACCTGCAAACCCGAGTCGTTGGGTATGTCGCTGACCGAAGTGATGGTGCCAAAGCTGGCCAAACGCTCCATGGACAAGGACAGATGGTAACAGGCAGGGCCGACCACCGGGCTGGACTCGGTTTCCACCAGAAGTGCCCGCCAGCGCACATCGGTGCCAGCGTCGGGAAATTCAAACCAATCGCCCTCGGGATCAACCGAATGCCAGGTGTCGCCACCGTCGACGGTGACTTCAAAACTCATGGAATCGGTGAAGGCTGCGGTCAGGCTGACTCTCGATACGGGATCGTCGGTATCATTCAGGTTTTTGGATTGGGCGCGGTTGTTCAGGGGATCGAAACCGCCGGAGTTGATTTCATAAATCTTCAATCCGGCCGAGAGGTTGGCCAGATGGATCAAGTTGTTGTGATGCAGCACGTGCAGGGCCATCTGAACAGTGTCACGACTGTCGAGAATATCGATGCTGGCCGGGTCGGTGGCGTCCAGGACATACAATCCTTCATCTCCGGCAGCCACAAAGACGGTGTCTCCACTGGCAGTGGCCGAAGCGTGCTGACAGCTGTCCCATTCATCGATGGCACCAATTTCAATGGGGTTGGCAGGATCGTTGATATCAAAAATGAACAAGCCACTGGCCCCGCAGGAGACAAAGGCCCTTCCCCCGGACACGGTGATTCGCAGAGCAGTCCCGGTCACTGGAGTTTCCGAAACCAAAGTGGGATTCAGGGGATTGGAGAGGTCAAATATTTTCAGGCCTTCGTCGGCAACATAGAGGTGGTTTCCTGATACATGAACATCTCTGGCCCAGGTACCGGAATTCACGTGGCTAACAAAAACGGGTTGAGTGGGATCGTTGATATTAAAAACGGCCACTCCGGCATTGGATTCGGCCAGATATACGGCAGGTTCGTATACGGCCACCGCATTGATAAAAGCCAGGTCATTGTCGTTGTCGAAAGATCCACGGTCCAGCAAATCGGCAGGGTTGGAAACATCGATGACCTGCATGCCGGCCCCGCCTACTGCCACAAAAACATGGTCACCCGAAAGGGCAACACCCTTGGCGGTGCTGGCGCAGGCAATGACATCGGTGCTGATGGGGTTGTCCGGATTACTGAGGTCGATGCTGCGCAAGCCTGCGGTGCCGTCAGCCAAAAAGAGATGAGTTGGCCCGAGAACGGACATATAGGCGCTGGTGGTGTTCAACTCACCCCTGGAAAAGAGAATCTGCGAGTGGAGGTGAACATTCAGCGAAAGGGTGTCCCAATCGGCGGTGGTCATCAGGTGATCCCGATTGGAAGTGCTCGAGAAATCTTCGTCGATGGTCAGGATTTCACCGGTGACGGGACCTGCAATTGCCCCCAGCATCAACATGAAAATGAGGCAGAAAGGTCTGAATGTAGGGATAAACCGTGCCACGGTGCTCTCCTGTTCATAGGTGTTGTAGATTTCAGTTTAACAGAAAAGCAAAAAGCGGGTCAATCTGGTTTATTTTGGGGCGAATGGTTGGGTTTTTTCATGTTTTTTCAATATTTTTTGAAAATTACATCTAAAATTATAGTGATCAGGGCCGATACCTTTCAGGCGGCTGATTTATCGCCCATTTAGCAACCTGGAAAGTCCGCAAACCAAACCCCTGGAGGGAGTTTTGGAAAAACCCGACCTTGAAGACCTGGTGGCGTCCACCGGTAAACTCGCGACGCTGCCTGGCACAGTGGTGGAACTGCTTTGTTTGCTCGACGACCCCGCCGGTTGTGCCGAAGATGTAAAAAAAATTATTGAACGCGATCCAGCCATGACCGCCAATGTTTTGAAACTGGGCAACTCCGCTTTTTACGGAGTGCGCAGGGATATCACCAGCGTTCGCGATGCCATTGTTCTGCTGGGCAACCGCTGTGTGGCGGCCCTCAGTTTCGCCACGGGCATGGCCCCGGTGTTGAGACGGGAATTGACCGGGTATGGATTGATGCGAAACAAGTTTTGGAATCACAGCCTGATGGCAGGGGCTGCCGCCTCGGAAGCCATGCGACAGGCTGGAGAGCCACAACTCTGCAGCGAAGCATTCACTGCCGGATTGGTCCATGATATCGGCATGCTGGTGATCGATCCCTGGCTCAATCAGCATGGAATTGTCCTGAAAACGGAAGGGCCAAGATTCGGTGTTTGCCGAGTTGAAAGTGATGCCCTTGGTTTTGACCATTGCCAGGCCGGAGCCCTGTTGGCTCAAAACTGGGGATTCCCCCAGAGCCTGGTTGATCCCATTTTTCACCACCATATGCAACACTTTGACGAACTGGATACCGAGGTGACCCGTGGAGTTGCCGCAGGCAATCTTTTGGCTGAAGTTCTGGAGTCGGAACTGGAAGATCCACCAGATTCATTAGGTTCTGAATATCCGGATGTCGGTGAATGTTTGACACAACTGGGTTACTCGCACGATCTTTTGGAAAAGGTACGTCTTGATCTGACCACCAACCTGGAAAAGACCCTGGTGCGTGCCACCAGCAGTGCCCCGGTTGAGGTCTGATTTTCCACCTTGTTTCAGGAGTCTCCGCTGTGAACCCGATTGTTGATCCCCGCATCAGGTTTCTTATCGACCTGGGCAAAGCCCTGCACAGCTACGGCATTCCTGCTCATCGTCTGGAGGATGCGCTGGAAAATGCCGCCGGCAGTTTGGGTATTCGCGCCGAGTTCGTTTCCGGTCCCACTTCCCTGATATCATCTTTTGGCGATCCTGGTGATCAGCACACTGCGTTGAGCCGCGTCCAGCCCGGATTGTTGCAACTGGACAAGTTGGTGGAGTTGGACGAAGTGGTGGATGCCCTGTACCGAGGTGAAATCGAGGTGCAGGAGGCAGACCAACGTCTCTCGGAAATCGATCAGACTCCCGAACGATATGGCCCGGTGCTCACAACCATTGCCTTTGCGGTTGCCAGCGGAACTGCTGCCCGCTTCTTTTCGGGGGGTTGGATGGAAATGCTCCTGGCCACTGGCCTCGGATTGGTGACCGGCCTGGTTGCCTGGGCCGCCTCGCGTTTTGTTTCGGTGGGCAGGATCTTTGAATTTCTGGTGGCCATGCTGGTGACATTTCTGGCCATGAGCAGCACGATCTGGTGGCAACCCCTGGCGCCGGATGGAGCCATCCTCGCCAGCCTGATTATCCTGTTGCCAGGATTGACCCTGACTCTGGCCTTGAACGAGTTGGCCACCGGCCATTTGGTCAGCGGGACTGCCCGTTTGTCAGGGGCCATGATGACCTTTTTGAAAATCGGTCTGGGAGTGGGCATCGGCACCAAGCTGGCGGGTTTTTTGCCGGGCGGGCCTGTGGTGGTGGATGCCGTGATGCTTCCTGATTGGACACTTTGGGTGGCTTTGTTTTTTACACCTTTTGCCTTGTCAGTTTTGTTCCGGGCCCGAATGCAGGAAGCACCCTGGATCCTGGTTGGGGCCATGGTTGCCTTTTGGGGTGCGCGCTTGGGAGTGCTGATGTTGGGGGTAGGAATGGGGGCCGTGGTGGGAGCTTTTCTGGCCGGGATGATGAGCAATTTGTTTGCCCGGTGGAAAAGACGACCGGCTGTTACTTTGCTGGTGCCGTCGATCATTCTTTTGGTGCCTGGGAGCATTGGCTACCAAAGTATGTCGCTGATGATGGAGAAAGATGTGATGAGTGGAGTGGATAGCATTTTCACGGTGTTGTTGGTAGGGGTGTCGTTGGTGGCCGGGTTGTTGTTGGCCAACGTGATGTTGCCGGCTCGGAATGCCCTATGATATTTTCTTCCTTATTCATTTTGGGATTTTTACTGGTTGCAGTGGCCAATGTTTTTATGCGGAGCAACACAGCTCCAGGAATTGGGGTCGGCGGGTTTTGTTGGCCCTGGAAGGCACAAGACAGGTACTCACCCAATGGGTTTCGGTTGTTTGTTCTAGGGTGGGTGTTTTGGGCAATATCCGCGGTAATTGGTGGATGGACATTTTTCTAGACCGGTTTTTCCAGCCGGCTGGACTATTGGTTTATCTAGGATTGAGGTAATCCCACCTCCAACCTACCCTTTCTTGACATCCCCAAACCAACCCCCTAAAATCCATCTAACGGAAAAACCCGCTCACCCCCCTGATTTCCGCCCATGCGGTGACCGTCCAGATCGTTCAGATACCCCAGATCCCCTCTCCAGGAGGCCATAATGACCCAGGGACATCCCAAAGGTCTGTCCGTGCTGTTTGGTGCCGAAATGTTCGAGCGCCTTTGTTACTACGGCATGCGTGGACTGCTCATTCTTTATCTCACCAAAGCATTGATGATGGGCGATACCAAGGCCATCGGCATCTATGGTGCTTTCACGGCCCTGGTTTACGCGGCTCCAGTTTGGGGTGGCAAGTTAGCCGACACGGTGCTGGGCTACCGTCGGGCTGTTATTTTCGGCGGCATCGTCATGGCCTTGGGTGAGTTTCTGATCCTCGGTGGAACGGAGTTCTGGCTCTTCCTGGGAATGAGCGCCATCATCATCGGCAACGGGTATTTCAAAGCCAACATCTCAACCATTGTCGGCAAGCTTTACAAAGATGGCGACCCGTTGCGCGACAGTGGTTTCACCATTTTCTATATGGGCATCAACATTGGTGCTTTGTTGGCCACAGTGGCCATCGCTCCCATTGGTGAAAAATTCGGATTCCATTGGGGATTTGGCCTGGCCGGTCTGGGTATGTTGCTGGGTGTGGCCATTTTCATCAAGGGCCAGCACAAACTTGAAGGACACGGTGAAGCACCTGACCCGGAGATGCTGCGCAAATGGGAAATTCCCGTGTACGTGGGCAGCCTGCTGGCTATCCCGGTCTTGTTTGCCCTGATCCGTTACGGCCAGGACATCAAGTTCCTGGGGCAGGATCTCCTGTTTTATATCCTGATCGGGCTGTTGCTTTTTGTTTGTTTCAATCTCCTGCGGGCTGGTTTCCAGGGTGATCGCAAACAACGCGACCGCATCATCGTCCTGATGATTTTGATGACTTTCAACGTTGTCTTCTGGGCCTGTTTCGAGCAGGCAGGCAGTTCGTTGACTCTCTTTGCCGATCGAAATGTTGATCGCAACGTCTTCAACATATACGAAATGCCCGCATCCCAGACCCAGTTCTTCAATCCGCTGTTCATCATCCTTTTTGGCAGCATTTTTTCCGTGATGTGGGTGCGGCTTTCGGCCATAGGAAAAAATCCCAACATTCCCATGAAATTTGGCCTGGGTATAATCCAGCTTGGAGGAGGGTATCTGCTACTTCTGGTGGGAGCGGCCATGGCGGGTCCCGAGGCCTTGGTGCCCCTGTTCGTGCTGGGGTTGATGTACCTTCTTCACACCACGGGTGAGCTTTTCTTGTCGCCCATTGGTTTGTCCATGGTGACAAAACTGGCCCCCAAACACATGACCGGTAGTGCCATGGGAGCTTGGTTCCTGAGTTTTGCCTTCAGCATGTATGTGGCGGCGGCGTTGGCCAAACTCACTGGCAGCGAAGGTGAAGCAGTGGTGGATTTGACTCCTGCCGAAGGCTTGGCCCAATACGTTGGTATTTATGGCAAAATGGGTTGGGTGACCGTGGGTATTGGTGTTTTATTGGTGCTTTTATCCAAGCCTCTCAACAAGATGATGCACGGAGTGGAATAAGCTAAAAAACCATGGTTTTAACCTTGTTCATGGGTTAAGATGATCCGGTCGAATTTTACGGCGGGGTTCTCGCCAAAGCGTGAGCCCTGCTTTTTTACGCCCAAGTTTGTTCCCTGGAGGCGAAAATGTCTACTGTCCCCAAGAGAGGTCACCCCAGTGGCCTGTATTCCCTTTCATTCACCGAGATGTGGGAGCGATTGGGTTTTTACCTGATGCTCGGAATTCTCTTTTTGTACATCATTGATACCGAACGCGGGGGCTTGGCTTTTTCCCGGGGAAAAGCTGCGGAAATTTATGGCACCTATATGGCCATGGTCTATTTCACCCCCTTTGTGGGTGGGATGATTGCGGACCGTCTTCTGGGCTACCGTCGATCGGTGCTCATTGGCGGCATTCTCATGGCCGCGGGTTATTTTGCCCTGGGCGTGCGCAGTCTGCCCACCTTCTATGCGGGTTTGGCGCTAATCTGCTTCGGCAACGGTTTCTTCAAACCGAACATTTCCGCCATGGTGGGTAACCTTTATGAAGCTGATGATCCAAGGCGGGATGCGGGTTTTAATATTTTCTACATGGGTATCAACATCGGCGCCACCATCAGTGCTCTTCTGGCTGCACCTCTGCGCAACCTTTACAGCTTCAACACGGCCTTCACCGCTGCCGGTGTGGGAATGCTGATTGGTGTGACTGTGCTGCTAATCAGCTGGAAAGGTCTTGCCGCCGCTGATCGCAAGCCCATAAAAACTGATGGTGATTTCGGGCTCAGGAAGATGACTGCCATCATCTTGGCCCCGGCGGCTGGTTTTGGTATTGCCGGATATTTCCTGGGTACCCTGATTCCCATAGTCAACAATACTATTGGACCTATTACCTTTGGTTTCCTGGTGGGAATGTTGCCCGTCGGAGCCTACTTCTTCAACCTGGTGCGCACGGCATCGCCTGAAGAAAAGCCCGGCCTGGGGGCCTTGATTCCAGTCTATGTGGCTGGTGGCGCATTCTTCATGGTGCTGCACCTCAGTGGTGGTTTGATCACTGTTTTTGCAGAGGACAACACTGACCGCCGCAGCGAGTGGATTCCTACTGCGGTGGAATTTTATGCCCAACCTGCCATGCCGTCCTATTACAGCAATGCTTCGCCGGAGCTTCCCCGGCCCGATGAGCGCACCTTGCTGGTGGTCAAGAACGAGACCGAAGCCATGTTCGGTGCCCGCATTCTGAATGAAAGCGCAGTCAGTGATTTCCGTCATAACCTGGCTTATGGCGTGACGGTGAACGACTACAACAAACAGGAAAATATGAATGGCGGTTTGGCCTGCAAGGTATTCCCCGACGACAACGTGAAAATTGTCATCGAAAAAGACAATCACGGAGTCTCCACCACCGTGGTGAAAATTGTCCCCGACAATACCAAAAGCCTGGGTGAGGTTGTTCTCACCCGAAACATCGAAGGCCAGGAAGTTTCCCTGGTGCTGATCAGCCAGCAAACCAGGGATATGGTGTACGAAGGAGTTCCGCCTGGTGCTGAAACCCTGGCACCCGGCAAGTTTGTGCGCCTTTTGAACGCCGAGATGATCACCGGATTCTTCAACCCCATCTTCGTGGTGATTTGCACGCCGTTGGTGGTTTGGTTCTTTGCCTTCATGGCCAAACGTGGCCAAGCGGTCAGCACGGCCCGCAAAATCTTCCTTGGCATGGTGATCACAGCGGCATCGCTGCTGGTTGTGGCCTTGGGGTCCTACCTCGGAGGCGGTGGGTCAGCAAAAATATCCATGCTGTGGCTGATCTTCTACTACTTGATAATCACTCTTGGCGAGCTTTGCCTGTCGCCCATGGGCTTGTCCCTGGTGACCAAACTCTCGCCCAAGCGCTTGGTGGGCTTGATGATGGGTGGCTGGTTCCTGGCAACGGCCATCGGCAACAAGATGTCTGGTTTCATCAGTGGCCTGGAACCAGGAACGCAGATTTTTGTGATCCTGGCAGTGGCCATGCTGGGTGTGGCGGCGTTCATTTACGCCATGCTGCCGAGGTTGAAGTCGGCGATCAAGAAGGACGGAGCCTGATTCTGGTTCAATTGAAAGGGCCCGGGCATTTTGTCCGGGCCCTGCCTTTGTGCATGACACAAATATGACACCCAAAAGGTAGAGTTTCCGGCCCCAATGGTGTATTTTGCAGTCTCTTCGATCATCTGATTCAGCGACGAAAGGTCCTGCCTTGAAACGATTGATATTATTGTGGATGTTCACCATCGTGATCAGTGGTGCAACAATGATCTACCAGAAGATGACTGGGCCAACCTATCCGGTGCGCTTCGACATTGAGGTGGACGGCGCGTCTATCAAAGGCAAGCTGCCCCGCTCAGGCGACATCAACGAGGATATGAAAGTTGCCATCACCGTGCCCAGCGAAAATGTGACGGCTGTCATGGTGTGGCGACGCTATCCCACCAATGATGAGTGGACCCGCACCGCGCTGGTTCTGGAAGAGGGACAGCTGGTGACTCACCTTCCCCGACAGGGCATGGCCGGTAAGGTGGAATATTCGGTTGAGTTTTCCCACGGTGGAGAAACGTCGACCATTCCGCCTGAAGAGACCGCTGTGGCCCGTTTCAAGGGGACCGTGCCCAGCCTGGTTTTGGTGGTGCATGTGATCTGCATGATCATGGGAATGCTCTTCAGCAACGCTGCGGGTTTTGACGCCCTGACTGGCTCCCACAACCTCAAAACATTTTCCCGGTTTGCTTTCGGTTTCCTGATGCTGGGCGGCATGATCCTTGGCCCGGTGGTGCAGAAATATGCCTTCGATGCCTACTGGACCGGCTGGCCTTTCGGCACCGACTGGACCGACAACAAACTGGCCATCGGGGCCCTTGTTTGGGCAATAGCCATGTGGCGCACCTGGAAGTCCGACTCCAGCAACAAAGCTGGTCGCTGGGAAGTCGTCTTTGCCATGCTCGTTATTTTTGTGGTCTATAGTATTCCTCATAGCATTCACGGCTCCACCTTGGACTATGAAACAGGCGAGCACATTCAGGTCATGATGAGGACCATAGACTCGGTGCTTGGTTAGAAATTTGGGTTTGGGCTTTTCGCTGCTGTTGAAAAGCCACAACCCTACCTTTGGACTTTATTTCTTCTTAATCCTCCGGTACGCAAACTTGCCCCCTGGAAGCCGCGATAATCGTCTTCACCAAAACCAAAAGAATGACCAGGGTTGTGACAAGGGTCATGCCGAAAAACATGTATTTGAATATGACCAGCTGGGAAGCCTTGTACATCATGATGGTGCTGAGAGAGAAGGCAGCCAATGGAAAGGTGTAACCCCACCAACTGAGATAGAAGGGGACTTTGCGGAAAACTCCAAGCATTGAACCAAGCATCAGAACAGTGAAGACACCATAATAGAAGAGCACGCGGGCAGTGGGGTCAAGGCTGTGGGTGAGTTTCATGTAAGAGATGAATCCCACAGCTGGTGGAGCGATGAGGATGAACAGGGTTGGAATCAGTTTGATGGCCATGGGGTGATGAAAGAAAATGCGGTTGATGAAGACCGCAAGCAAGAGGATCCAGTAAAAAATTCCCACGGAAAAAAAGAACCAGGAAATCTCAGGGTTGAAAAAATCAACACCGGTGACCGGAACCAACAACGGGCCAACCACGGGAATGAACCAGGCGGGATTGAAGGTTTTCAAATCATATTGGTCATGGAACCAGCCGTGCAGGATGACCAACAGGAGGAACAGATGCAGAGGTGTGCCGATGAGCCATAGTATTTTTGCAATCTGAAAATAACCGGCTTCCAGATAGCTGATGCTGAACAAAAGGAAACAGATGGAAATGGCGGGAAAGAAATTCACCCGGACGGGGTGGCGAAAATCTTTGACAACTTCACTGGGAAAGCGCAAAGCCCGCAAACCATAGGTACCCAACACCAGTAGAAAATATCCGGAAACGACAAAGAGAAGACCTTGTCCGATGGGAAGGTCCACCTGGAACAAATGCTGGAATTTTTGGTAGACTAC
>JAUUYW010000100.1 GCA_030590265.1 Candidatus Krumholzibacteriia bacterium | reverse complement strand
AGATTCACAGTTTTGGAATCCGAGGAAGGTGCCTCGGTATCTTCCTCACCACTGGCCACTTTTGGAGTGCCGGCAGTTGCCTGGGCAATCAAGTCATCAAAACTACAGCCTTCGTCCATATCAAGATTGAAACACCCGCCGTCGTCAGCATCATCCACACTGGGTTGTGGTTCATCCTCCGCTGCCTGGTCCGGTTCTGAACTGGCAAAAGGGTCTACAATCGGGGAAGGACCCGGTTCATCACCAGCAGGTTTTTCGGATTGATCGACAGTTGTACTATCATCAATACTAACATCGCCAAAATCGGCCTCGCTTTTAGCCGGTTTGGACGTGCTGTCCAAAGGAGAATCGGCCTTTTCAGACTCCGCTGGTAATTCTGGGGGAGTTGCCTCAACTGGTATCTCATCAGACGCGGGTTCATCCAGGGTGACAGAATCGAAATCCCCGCTGCTGGCTGGTTGAGCTGAGATTCCTTGTTTTTCCATCCAACGGGCATACTCAGGATAGTTGGCCAACTCCGGAGTCTGGGCCAGAGTTTCCTGGACCAACTGCTCCGCGGATTCATTTTGGCCAGCATCCCATTGCAAACAGGCCAGCTGGATTTGCGTCCGCCCAGCCTCTTGCGCCAGGTTCCACATGCGGAACACCTGCATAAGGTTTTCAAGTATTTCGATATGGTCAGGATACAGCTCAAAGAGTTGGGTGCAGCGTTTGAGAAAGATCTCTTTGATTTCACCACTGAGGTTATCCTTGTTGCCCAGAAAAGTCAAAGCGTGCTGGGACCCCTCCATGAGCAAACCCTGGTTGGCCCGGCTTTCAGCCAGGAACCAATGGGCATTCATGTTTTCGGTATCGTAGCGAAGGATTTTTTTGTAGATGGCAACAGCGTTGTTTAACAAGCCCGTATGACGGTACTTGGCTGCGGCTGTGAGGAAGTGCTTGACACCATTTGGTGTCTTGCCAGCCTTCAGGCAAAGGTCACCGAGTTCGTTGATCAGTGTCGGGTTGTTTTTGTCCAGTTCCAGAATCTGTTCGTAGATCGACACAGCTTGGACCCAGTCGCGTTTCTTACCCGCCTGATAAGCATTCTGTTTGAGTTGACTAAGCTTCGACAAGTGATAAACCCCGCAGACAATGCATGTTTTGTTATCTGCCCTGATGAAATCACCAGCTTATTCCGGTGAATCCTGTTCCCTTTTATCGCCCTGACGGGGTGCGGGTTAAGCCTTTTTATTGATAAATGTCCAAAAACCTTTTAGCAGACCTTGCATCCTCCCAAAAAGACGGATTCCACTGGGTTATGACCGGCCCGATATGGTATCAATCGATAATCGTCACCATCGAGAATGAGGAAATCCGCTTTTTTGCCGGTAGCCAGGGAGCCAACTTCATCATTCAGCCCAAGGGCCCAGGCCGCGTTCAAGGTGGAAGCCACCAAACTTTCCGAGGGCAGCAGGCGCATTTGGGTGCAGGCAATGGCCATGACCAATGGCATGGAATTGATGGGACAGCTACCGGGATTAAAATCGCTGGCCAGGGCCAGGGCGCATCCCTGATCGATCATGCCCCGACCGGGTGCGTAATTTTTCAACCCCAGGGAAAAAACCGTGCCGGGCAACATCACCGCTACGGTGTTGGAAGCTGCCAGAGCCTGCCGTCCCTGTTCATCAATTTTGATCAGGTGGTCGGCGGAGTTGGCTCCCAGACGAGCTGCCAGCATGGCCCCTCCAAAAGAAGCCAGCTCATCGGCATGGACAGTCAGGCTCAGGCCCAAATCCCGGGCACGGGTCAAAATGATGAGGGTTTCTTCCAAATCAAAAACTGTCGGTTCGCAGAAGACGTCGCAGCGTTGGGCCAGACCTTCTGCTTTGACCTGGACCAGGATTTCATCCGTGACCAGGTTCACATAGTCCCGACGCTTGTCTTTGTATTCATGAGGAATTTCATGGGCTGCCAGACAAGTCCTCACCGACCGCACACCCACCGACTCGGCAGCCGTTCTGGCGGCCCGCAACATTTTCAATTCGTCAGCCAAGGTGAGGCCATAACCGCTTTTGATTTCGACGGTGGTGGTGCCTTGGGCCAGCATTTCCCTCAGGCGAACAGTGGCCAATTCCACCAGCTCCTCTTCAGATCTTCCGCGCAAGTCTCGAACCGAAGAATGGATCCCGCCACCTGCGGCGGCAATTTCCAGATAGGTTTCACCCTTAATGCGTCGTTCGTATTCATCCTGACGGGTTTTGCCAAATACCGTATGAGTGTGAGGATCGACGAAACCTGGAATCACAGACCTGCCTGCGGCGTCGACGACCGGCAGGTCTTCTGGCAAGCCATCAGGAAAAAGACGGGCCATCAGTTCGGATTCCGGACCGGTGGCTGCAATTTCATCCCCGGACACAACCATGGCCGCTTCGGTGAAAATCCCCAATTGGGTCATCTCCTCCTTGCGGCGCGGCCCCATGCTTTCGCCTGTGTCAAGAGTGCACAACTGACCGATGTTTCGGACTAACAAAGTCGCCTTTGAATTTCCGGCAAGGAACGTCTGGTCGTAACGGGCTTCTTTGCTCATTTTTATTCCTTTCCGGAATTTCCAACTGGAATGACAGGGTCGAGACAGGCCAGCGCTGTGGCAGGGATACCGCGATTTTTCATCCAGGTGATGACAATTTCCAGATCTTCAGTCAGAGAACGATCTTTGGGATCCAAATCGATCAACTCACTCAGGGCATCCACAAGATCCTGCAGAGGACCAGACAACAGCAATTGCTGACGACCCGCTTTTGCAGCCAGCTCTTGGCGGGTGATGAATTGCAGAGCGCGAGCAGCAGTGATCATTTCCACTGCAATGACAGTGCGCGTACGGTCCAGGACACCACCCAACTTAACAGCTGAAACACTCCCCATGCTCACATGGTCTTCCTGGCCATCGCTGGTAGGAACGGAATCTACGGCAGCTGGAAAAGCCTTGGATTTGTTCTCGGTAACCAAAGCCGCGGTGAGGTACTGGGCAATCATCAATCCGGATTCAAGGCCTGGTTGGCCCGCCAGGAAACGTGGCAATCGCCCGCCATTTCCACCGAGCAAAAGGTTGACCCGGCGGTCGCTGATGTTGGCCAATTCACTGGTGGCCTGGTAAAGGAAATCCAATTGAAAAGCAAGGGGCTGGCCGTGGAAATGACCACCGGTAATAATTTCATCGTCTTCGGGCAGCAAGACCGGGTTGTCGGTCACTGAACCGGCTTCCGTTAGAAATACTGCACAGGTTTGGCGGACAACTCCCAGGCTGGCCCCAATAACCTGTGGACTGCAGCGAATCGAATAGGGATCCTGAACGCGGGGACAGTCGTGATGCCCGGCCAGAACCTGGCTGCCTGTCAAAAGATTGCGGAAACAATGGGCGATGTCGCCAATTTCAGGGTGCGGACGAACCTGGTGATACTTTTGGCCAAAAGGCAAAGCGCTGCCTTCGAGGGCCTCCAGGGAGAGAGCCGCAGCAAGGGTGGCCCAGCGCACCAATTCCTGAGCCTCACCGGCAGCGAGCAGCCCCAGGGAGTTCATCAGTTGGGTGCCATTGATCAGGGCCAGGCCTTCTTTGGCTTCCAGTTCCAGTCCCCGGCGACCGAGTTTTTTCAAAACCGGCTCAGCAGGAACACGTTTCCCTTGGGCATCCAGAAGGTGTCCTTCGGCCATCAGCACCAGGGCAAGATGGGAAAGCGGCGCCAAATCACCCGACGCACCAACTGATCCCCGGCTGGGAATAAACGGATGCAAATTTTCCTCCAACAGCCACAAAAGCTGTTCGATGACCGCAACCCGAGCCCCGGAATATCCATGTGACAAACTCATGGCCCGCAGGAAAATCATCCCGCGGGCTTCGGGCAAACTCAACGGTTCGCCCCAGCCGACTGCGTGGCTCCGAATCAGGTTCTTTTGCAAGGTCGCCTGTTGTTCAATGGGAATGACCGTATCAGCCAGACGACCAAAGCCGGTGTTCACTCCATAAATCCTGCGGGAGGAAGTGGCCAGACTGCGGCGAAATTCATCACACCGCTGAACCTTGATCCTGCTCGATTCAGAGAGACTAACTTTGAGGCGGTTGTGGCAAATATCCTCAAAGGTCTCTAGGTTCAAGGTGGATTCACCTATGACAAAAAGGGCTTGATTGCGGGAGTTCACGTGGGCCATCTCCAGGGAATTTGGGAAATCAGGTCTGGCTGAAAAAATCATCCACGCGGGCGATCAAATCATCAGCGTCATCGAAGGACGCCGGGACCACCGGCAGGGCTCCCAGAAACGTAACCCCGTAGTTTTTTGTGTGCAAACGGTTATCCAGAATGATGACAATGCCCCGATCTCCCATGCGGCGAATCAGCCGGCCAAAACCCTGTCGCAACCGCAATACGGCATCCCTAACCATGAACTTGGTGAAGGGATTATCGCCGGATGCCGCCACTTTTTCACAACGGGCTTCAACCCAGGGGTCGTTGGGCACCAGAAACGGCAGTTTGGTGACCACAAGGATTTCCAGGTCACGACCGGGAAAATCAACACCCTCCCAGAAAGTTGATGTGCCCAGCAGCATTGCCCGTCGATGCCGTCGAAAGCGTTCCAGCAGGGATGAGGCCTCCGCCCTGGGGGTCTGGGCCAGAACCACGGGGCCGCAGCTGGTGCGTTCATCCGAAGTCAGGCCAGCTTCAGACAGGACATCAACCGACTGCCTTATCATGCGGTAGGAAGTGAAGAGCCCCATGGTTTTGTGGTCGGCGTTCATACCCAGTGCACGCATGACTTCGCCCACTGCCAGACCAAAATCCGCAGCGCCAGGAGCAGGAAAATTCCTCGGTGTCAGGATGCGAACCTGGCGACCGTAGTCAAAAGGTGAAGGGCAGGTGGCGCACAAAGTGGCGGGATGGCGCCGAGTCAGGCCGAGCTCACCCATGAGATGAGTAAAGTCCTCTCCAACAGCCAGGGTGGCGCTGGTCATGATGGGAGCAAATTCCGCTTCTCCCCAATAGTCCTTCAGGATGCCTCCGGCCTCCAGCAAAGTGGCGCCAAGCATGCGCAAACCCGAATCCTGATTCGGTTCCACCCAGGTGACCCAGTCTTCGTCTTCGACTGTGGTCAAAAAGCGCACATCCTCGTGCAGTTTGCGCAACATCTGCCCTGCGGATGCCACCTGGGCCAAGTCGTCCTCCATACCGGATGAAAGATCCTCCAGGATTTCGGTGGTGCGCTTGACCCTGCCGAAAACACTGTCTGATTCTGCCAGGGTATCCAGCAAGTCGCTTGTTTGCTCCCGCAAAACACCGAAGGCTTCGTCCTTATCTCGAACCCTGGCCCGGCCCTGGCGTTGGGTGCCCACAGGCATCACTTCATCCACCCGATGGCCGAGAGCTTGCCACCACTTCCTGTAGGCACTGAAAATGCGGCGTATAGCCCGGGAAAAATCCTCCACGGCCGAAGCGGCCCTTTCTCCCTCTTTGTCAATGGCACCCAAACGCACCGACAAAAGGTCCAACCGTTCGAAGCGCTGGCTGTCCCTCCGGGCGCGGCCCAGCAATTCCGCAACTTCATCCAGACGCCAACTGCCGCAAGCAACAGCGTGGCTTTCCAAAGCCACCACAGGCAAACGGTGGGCTTCATCCACCACCAGGTGATCAATTTCTCCCAGGAGAGTGTGGCCGGCACGCAGATCGCTCATCAGCAGACTGTGGTTGACCACCAGCAAATCAGAATCACGGGCTTTGCGGCGAGCCCGCTGCACAAAACATTTGTTACCCTCGTAACATTGACCAGGCAAACACATATCTGACCGAAAGAAAATTCGATCCAGCTCATCCTGCAACAGAGGATGGTCATCCAACTCGGCTCGCATCCCCTCTGTGGTGATTTGCAACCACAAACGGAAACTGGCGGCCTGAAGAGCCTGCTGCAAATTTTCCACCGGGCGGGAGAAGAAAGCCAACCTTTGGCGCAAACAGAGATAATTGCTCCGTCCCATGAGCAGATTGAACTTGTGGTCCTGCAACAATGGCGCGAGACGTGGCAGATCCACCTGAAGAATCTGGGATTGCAGAGCCTTGGTGTGAGTTGAAATCACCGCTCGCGTCCCCAGTGCCTGAATGGAAGAAATCAGGGGCACCAGATAAGCCAGTGTCTTGCCCACACCGGTGCCGGCTTCCACCATCAGGGCATCCCCGTTTTCCAGAGCGGCCGACACCTCATGCCCCATCACCGCCTGTTGTTCACGAGGGCGAAAATTCTCACCATACAAGGCTCCGAGACCTTCTTCAGCCAGGAAGAAGGCGTGCATCTCGCTGGAATCTTTGGGAGGGTTCAAATTGTCCAGATCCAGGTTCGTAGGGAGATTTTCTGGAGTATCTGGAATTTCCTGAACAACTGGAGCAAGTGGAAGTTCGTCAAAGATGTCCAGCAAGGGGTTAAGATCAGGCCGCCTGCCTTTGATCAGGCGGCGGCACCCATCCCGGGCTGAAGACTTCAAGCCCTGCCACCATTGAACCCGCTGGCGAAAGCGCTGGGAAAGATCCCGCAGTTCGGTTTCAGCTGCCAAACGGCTGGTTGCTTCCGCTTCCTGAAAAGCTCTGGGTTGAAGGGGATCCAAAAGTGACCAAAGTACACTTTCGGAAATCAGCAGACCACTTTCGGCGAGCTTTGAGCAGGATCCATCACCTGGGCTGACCAGAAGGGGATTGGGCAAATCCCCGGGAGGCGTTTGTCCATCCACGAGTTCAAAAACTTTGCCTGAACCGGCAAGGTCCAGAGCCAGCCAGCCGCCTTCGCGCCCTTCACTCCAACAACGAGTATGCAGCAATTCCTGTTCAATCATGACTCGACCGAACCCTCAGCAGCAATATTGCGGGCTTCACTCAATCGAGCCAGAAACTCTTTTTCATCCAATATTTCGACCCCAAGTTTCTTCGCTTTTTCCAATTTGCTGCCAGCCTTTTCACCCGCGATCAGAAGTTCAGTTTTTCCGGTGACGCTGCCTGTGACTTTTGCCCCCAGTGCCATCATTGCTTTTTTGGCTTCGGCGCGGCCCATGGATTCCATGGTCCCGGTGATGACTACAATTTTGTTTTGGAACCAGTTTCCCCCCTCAGCAGCAACAGATGCAGACGGGCCTTGCTCGGTTTCCAGAAAGAACCCCACTAGGCGGAGATTATCCACCAATTGAGACCCACCCTCCCCATGGAGGAATTCAACAACCTGACCCGCAACCGTATCACCCACATCAGGCAATATTGACAATTCGGCCTTGGTGGCCTGGAGAAGGGTATCAATGTCCCCAAAAGAAAGAGCCAGTGTTCGGGCCGTTGTCACCCCAACCTGGGGAATGCCCAGGGCAAAAATCTTGGCCTCCCAAGGACGTTGGGTGGAACGTTTGATTCCTGACAATACCCGGTCAGCACTTTTCTCTCCCCAACCAGGAAGCGTCGCCAAAGTCGTTCTTTCCAGTCGGAAAAGATCTGCCGGCCCGCTGACCAGACCAATTTCCAGGAAAAGATCCAGGCTTTGACCCCCTAGCCCCCCAATATCGCAGGCATCCCGGCCAACAAAATGACGCAGACGACCAGCCACCACGGCTGGACAAAATGGATTCCGGCAACGCAGAGCAGCCGCACCATCCTCGCGGCTCACCGGTTTCCCGCACACCGGGCAATCAGTCACCGCAACCACAGGCTTGGGATTTCCATTTCGTTGCTCCAAACAGACCCGCAAAATCTTGGGGATGATATCGCCCCCCTTGACCACAATCACCCGATCGCCAAGACGAATATCCTTTCGACCCATATCGTCCCAATTGTGCAGAGTGGCCCGGCTGACAGTGGAACCGGCCAAAGCCACAGGATCCAGTTCCGCCACCGGAGTGATGACACCGGTGCGCCCTACCTGAAGGGTAATTTCCTTCAAAGTGGTGACCGCCTGTTCTGCCGCAAATTTGAAGGCCAATCCCCAGCGAGGAGCCTTGGCCGTGGACTTGAGACGCAATTGGGACGCGTGGCTGTCAACCTTGATCACCGCTCCATCAATTTGGTAGTCCAAGTCCAGACGCTGGCTTTCCAATTCATGCAAATGCCCGGAAATCTCCTCAGGAGATCGGGCAGTTTTGAAGAAAGGGTTCACCGGGAAACCCAAAAACCGCAAGGCATCAATTTCAGCCTGATGGTGGGGAAACTCACCAGAATGCTGGTCAGGTTGGCGAACACCATGGACAACGGGAAAAATTTGATAGAAAAAAATCGACAATCCCCGCCGGCGGACTTCTTCAGAATCGAGGGTTTTCAAGGTGCCCGCAGTGGCGTTGCGGGGGTTAGCAAGTTCCGCCTGTTCCTGTTGTCGCCGTTCCTCGTTCAATTGGGCAAAACGGGTCAAGGTCAGGTACGCTTCTCCCCTGACTTCAAACTCTTGAACCCCGGAATCAGGAAAAGCTCGGTCCCAGTCTTCAGCAAGCTGCATTGGCACTTCCCTGAAGGTAGCAACATTGTCCGTAATCACATCTCCCTGGCGACCGTCCCCACGAGTCAGGGCAACTTGCAATTTTCCATCCCGATAGCGGGCTGCAACGGCAACTCCATCCATCTTCGGTTCAACGGTGTAGGTAATTTGCTCTTGCCCCAGTTCCCGGCGCATGCGCTGGTCGAAAGCAGTCACCTCTTGCAAATCATAACTGTTCTGAAGACTGAGCATGGGAGTTGAATGAGGCAGGCTGGGAAAATTCCCGTCTCGGTCACTGCCCACCATGGCAGAAGGACTCTCTTCGATGATGAACTCCGGCCAGGACAGTTCCAGATCCTGGAGCTCCTTGTCCAACTGGTCGTATTGCTGATCGCTGATTTCGGGTTGGCTCTGCTGATAATATAGCTGGTTGTGGCGCAGAAGCTCTGCGCGCAGGTGTTCAATTCGAAGACGGGCCTGTTCCCGATCCATAGCAACTCCGGGCCACAAATAGGCCTAAAAAGATTCCAGAAGTGTGACGTGCAGTTTGGCCTGGTCAAAGTCTACCGTACCGGGGAAGCCCACAGCCAGGCTGATATCTCCACCCGGTGTTCGGGCCAGAATTCCCAGGCCATAACCACGGGGCCAGCCCTCTCTCATGGAGCGACGATCCGGTTCGTCGGGCAATGGGTCAGGGGCCGAAAATTGAAAATACCCCAGGTCGTAGAAAGTGTAAAGGCGGGAGCCACCAGAACGCCCAATGCGCACCTCCAAGGCACTCCAGTAGGCTCGGGTCCCATGGAATTCATCTTCCCGATACCCTCGCAGGGAGGCCGCTCCACCAAAACGGAACTGCTCTGATAGGGGAACATCCAGTGAACCACCAGTGAGCTGACGGTAACTGCTGCGCCCAAAAAAACTGATGGTGGAGCCGACCCACCACTCAGCTGCAAAATCTCCCAAATAAATGTTCTGGGTCACGGCTTCTCCCAATTGCGTATCCAGTGGGTTGCCCTCGTCGTCTTCGGCTCGCAGGCGGGATGACCGATAAGCCGTCTCCACGGCAAACAAACCACTCCAGCCACTGTGGGATCGATCGCCCCGGTTGTGCAAAATGGCACCCCGTCCACGGAAACGGCTGGTGTGGGCCAGAGAACCGGAAGGATAGGTTGACCGGTCCCAACCAACTCCCAACTCCACCCCCCAAAGAGACACCACGGGAATCCGCCAACGGTTGTCCAATCGGAAGCGAGTGTACAAATCGGTTTGAACTTCATTGTCCAGGATGATCTCCGTATCAAGAGGTGTGCCGAAGGCCAAAGGCTCCAGATAAGAAAAGCCGAACCAGGATTTTTTGTT
>JAUUYW010000214.1 GCA_030590265.1 Candidatus Krumholzibacteriia bacterium | reverse complement strand
CCCCAGCAATTAAAATTGGCTGATCTCTTGCCCGCTGGCGAACCCTCACTGCCAGTAACCACCAGGGACGCCACCTGTTGAAAGGAATGAAACATGAGCCGCAAATTCATGACCATCGGGATGATCTCGATCTTGCTGTTGACCAGCGCCTGCGCTGCAATGGCCCAGGACGATCCCGCAGCCTTGGCTGCCGAGAGCGCCGAGTACTGCAACAGCACCGCCAAAGACGGCATGACCTCGCCGACCGTTATTCAGGATAAGGTTGCCGTAGCCTGCGCAGTTCTGGAGAAGGAAGGCAGCGATGCTTTCGTGAAATTCCAGGGTGCCGAAAGTGAGTTCCTGTACGAAGGGACCTACATGTGGATCCACTCCCTGGACGATGGCACCATGCTGATGCACCCCATGAAGTACAAACTGAACGGCAAGAACGTCATCAGCCTGAAGGACAAGAAGGGCAAACGCTTCTTCTCTACCATGAACAAAACCGTAAAGGCTAACGGCGATGGCTGGGTTGAGTACTTTTGGCCCAAGCCTGGCACCAATGAAATCGTACGGAAAATTTCCTACGTCAAGGGCTGCACCATGCCTGACGGACGGAACGTAGTGGTGGGCTCCGGCCTGTACCGGTACGACGAAAGCACCGTCGAATCCTTGAATATCCAGTAGGCCTTTCGCGACCCGGGTCTGCTCAGCAGGCTCGGGTCGTCTTGCAGAAAATGACCGTTGATTTGCCGGTCTGACCGGACATTATTTACGGCAAACGCCCGGAGAAAACTCGCCATGTTCAGTAAATTTCAATCAGCAACCATTCAAGCCCGACTCATGGTTTTCGCTGGATTGGCCGTTCTGCTGGTGCTCGTTCTGATCGGCTCAAGCCGTGTGGCCAGTCACACCATCAACAATGCCTACGGTGAGATGGAAGATGCCAACCAGAAGATCGATCATGCTAACGCAGCCATCGATGAGGCCAATTCAGAGAAGCAGCAAGTAAGCCTGGCGATGATGAAGGTCATGGACCTTCGTCTGACCGAGAAATCATATTTGCAATTCCACGACTCAACTCTGCGGACCAGATTCGACCAGGAAGCCGGCGAACTCAGCCCGCTGATGACGGAACTGGATCACCAGGAAATGCTCAGCTACTTTGATCAGTATCAAGAGCAGCTGAACAGCTACACTCAGGTTCACAACACTCATGAACAACTCAAAATCGATATGGCCAAACCCATCGAAAATTCAAAGAATCTGATTGGCCAGATCATGGACAACCTCGAAGAGCAACAGGCCGTCCTGCAGCTCGAGGGCGACGACTTGAATGGTATTGAGCTGGAATTGCTCAACGTTTTGCGCGACAACATGATTCTGTTCATGGAATTGCAGAGCCTGCAACAGAAATACCTCAGCACGGGTGACCAAAAATACATCGAAGATTACAAAGAACTGGCCACCGGCGAAGCGATGTACAGTATCGACGCTCTGGTGGAAATGAGCGATGCCCTGGGCAACCAGGACTATGGTCAGAAGAGCCAGACTATCAAGGATTCCCTTGGTGAGTACATGGGCTTCATCGACCAATCTCTGGCTCTGGGAAGCCAGGAAGTGGAACTGCTCCAGGAAATCAACCTGAGCGGGGAGGCCATCATCACGGCGGCCAACGTCGCCCTGGATCATGCCGATGAGGCCGTAGCGACGCAAAGAGTTGAAGCCGAGCATGCCAAAAAAACTGCAGGGGAGGCCAAAGAAACCGCCGGCGGCGCCAGGGACAAAGCCCAGATGGTGTCGTTGATTATCGGTATTTCGGGCATCGTTGGCTTCCTGATCGTATCCTGGCTGCTGATTCGGTCCATCAACCAGTCGCTGTTGAAGGTCATCTCCGGTTTGACGGAATGCTCCACCGATGTTGCCGGTTCCGCACGGCAAGTGGCCGATGCCAGCAACGGTTTGGCCAACCAGTCGTCGCAACAGGCGGCAACACTCGAAGAGACTTCTTCTTCCTTGGAGGAAATGTCTGCGGTAACCAAACAAAATGCTCAACTGGCCGGCGAAGCCAATACCCTGATGGACAATGCCCGTAACATCGTTGAAACCGCCAACAAGTCCATGCATCAGCTGACCGGTTCCATCTCCGATATCAACAAGGCCAGCAACGAAACATCGCTGATCATCAAGACCATCGACGAGATCGCGTTCCAGACCAATTTGTTGGCTCTGAATGCCGCCGTGGAAGCTGCCAGGGCCGGCGACGCCGGCAAGGGCTTTGCCGTGGTGGCCGAAGAAGTGCGCAACCTCGCGACCCGATCCTCGGATGAAGCGAGCAACACCGGTGTGCTGATCAGCAAGACCCTGTCCAAGGTGAGCGAAGGCTCGTCCCTGGCGAACGAGGCCAACACCAAGTTCGGTCAGGTTACGGAGAACAACACCGAAGTGGCCGAGAAAATTGAACACATCGCCACCGCCTCAGCCCAGCAGGCCGAGGGTGTCAGTCAGCTCAACGAAGCCGTGTCTCTCATGGACAGCACAACCCAGCAAGCAGCAGCCAATGCCGAAGAATCGGCCAGCGCCGCTCGTGAGCTGACCTCCCAGGCGGATCTCATGAACGGCTTGGTGCAGGAGCTGGTGGAGCTGGTGGGAGGCAGCGCCAAGCAGCTTTCCCATCAGGTTTCGGGACCCAGCCAGCCAACTTCGTGGAATGCTCCACAAGGAAATCAAACCCGCACCCAGCCGGTTGTGGATTTGGAAGTGGATGCCGATCTGCACGAGAACTACGAACCTGAGTACATCGATGTCTAGTACTTAGTAGACGGTAGAGAAAAAATCCTCCCCGGACTTGCGCCAGGGAGGATTTTTCGGTGGTGGGCATGAAAAAAATGTAGTTGGTTATATTATGGGGTGTCCGGTTTGCTACCGGGCACCAATTCCACCATCACCCGTAAACCAGGTTGAGAATCCTCCAACCGAACTTCCCCTCCATGAATATCAGCAACCACTTGAACCAGACTCAAACCCAACCCCTGGCCAGGTTTGCTCCGACTGGCATCCAGACGAGAGAATCGTTGCAGGGCTTTTTCCCGGAAATAAGGAGGGATGCCGGGACCGTTGTCTGAAACCTCCAACAGAATTTTATCCCCTTTCCGACTGGCTGCTACTGACAACGCAGCCCCTTGAGGAGCATATTTGACGCCATTATCCAACAGGTTTACCAACACCTGGGCCAGCAAGTCAGGATTGCCGTTCATCTTCAAATCGCCTTCAATGGACCACTGCAATGTCTGCCCGTTCTCTTCCACTACCGGTAAATAAAACTCAACGGTATCAGATACCACCTGCCCCAGATCAATGACCGAAAAACCATCCCGGGCCGCCCCGGATTCCACCCTGGCAATGGTCAGCAGTGAATTAAAAGTGGCCAAAAGACGATCCGTATCTTCAACAGTCTCGATCAAGACCTCTTTGTACTCTTCGCTGGGCCGGTCTGCCAGCAGAGCCACTTCCATGCGACTGCGCATTCGCGACAAGGGGCTGCGCAAATCGTGAGCAATGTTGTCCGTCACACCACGCACACTGGCCATCAGGGCAAAGATCCGGTCCAGCATTCGATTGAGATTGGTGCTCAGATTGTCGAATTCATCCCCACTGCCGGTTCGATGCATGCGCGAATCGAGGTTGCCTTCGAGAATGGCGTGGCTGGTCCTGTTTACTATTTCCAGACGCCGAGCCAGACGCCGGGCCAGGAAAACAGCCACCAGCACACCCAGGACAAAACTGATTCCCAAGGCCCAGGCGGCAACGGGAACCAACTCCCTTTTGATCTGATCGATAGCTTGGTAGTTTTGTCCCACCAGGAGCTGGCACCCGTTGGATAAAGCCATCGAAGTGGCGACGATATGCAATGGTGGCTCGGTGGAATCAGGTTGATCCTGGTGCAGGAAAATAGTAAATTCCCCTGGATTGATTTGTGCGTTCGGCGTCAGGTCAAGATTGCCGGCCAGCCGTCGTCCCTGGCCATCAAGCAACAAATAGATGCCCAGGTTGCCAGGATGATCAGCCATGTGGAAATTCAAACGGCTGACCATGTCCAATTCGCTGCCATCATCCAATATTTCACCCAGCCACTGGGACTCGGAATCCAGGCGATCTTCAATCTTGTCGGCCGCCACCCGAAAGGTGAACGAATACAGAAAAACCAATACCAGCAGCATCGAAATGAAAAATAATCCGGTGTAGGCTACACCATAGCGAAAAATCCGACTGCGCGGCAAATGCTTCATGAACTGACCAGGCGATAACCGGCGCCGCGAACAGTCTCCAGCAACTGTGTTTCAAAGCCCTTGTCGATTTTCCCTCGCAAACGGCTGATATGAACATCCACCACGTTGGTTTGCGGGTCAAAATTGTATTCCCATACATTTTCCAGGAGCATTGTGCGGGTGACAACCTGACCTGCGTGCTGCATGAGGTAAGCCAGAAGGGTGAATTCCCGGGGTTGCAATTCAATGGTGGTTTCTCCCCGTCGTACTTTCCGGGTCAATAGGTCCAGCTCCAAATCGCCGACCTTGTATTCCTTGGTCGCCGCCTCTGGATTGGCGCGCCTCACAAGGGCTTCCAGACGAGCCAGCAGTTCGGAAAAGGCAAAAGGTTTGGTGAGGTAGTCATCGCCACCGGCCTGCAGACCTTCCACCCGATGCCCGACTTCGGACAGGGCACTCAACACAAGAGCTGGAGTATTGTGGCCCTCTTTGCGGATACTTTGGATGATTTCCAACCCGTCCATGTCCGGCAACATACGGTCCACAACCAGAACGTCGAAGTTTCCGCTGCGAGCCATCATCAATCCGTCTTCACCGTTGTTGGCCACTGATACAGTTTGGCCACTTTCACGCAGTCCTTTGCCCACATAGCTGGCTGCCTGCTTGTCGTCTTCGATGATCAGGACGTGCATCCCGTCTCCAGTATTCGTGTTGTTGGTTTGATGTTTGCAAAACTTGTCTGCAATAGACTAGCACAGGACCAAGGCCAAGGATAGAAGGGGAAAAAACCCTGGCCGAGGTCCTGAATCGGACCTCAGGAAGGAGCCTTATGCCATGGAAACCGGGCGCGGGTTCCACAGCGGGGAGACAGGCTCCTCCCCAAGGTCACACTTAAACGCTTATGCGGCTGAGAATCACGTTGCCAAACTCAGGGTTTGTACCAACAAATGCGTTCCACAAAAGGTCCCCGGACCAGGGGTTCCTCTTTTTGGAATCCAAGTGTTTCCATAAATCCTGAATGGCCAAACGCAGTTCGGGCCTGCGCAGAGCCTCAATTTTGTGATCCAAATTATTGGCCATTGCTGCTTCACCACTGGCCCAGGCCCACATTGTCAAAGCCTCGCTCGCGGCCTGGGGGTTGTTTTTGAAGCAAGCTTGGTGAAGCTGGATCCCTGCACGGGTTTCGGCAGAAAACAGTTTCAGCGTCTCCAAATCCAGATCTGGAGGGCCGGGCACCGTGCGCAGCCTGCGCAGAGACAAACTTGAGAAAAGGACGATTGCAGAAGCTCCCACCAGCAATCCGGCTACAATCAACATTGCACTCGTGAACGACATCTCAATCCTCCTCTATTGGTTTTGATTTACGGAAGAGAAGCCACCCGGAAAAAGGATCACCTAAAGAATTTTAGTATCCGAGTGGCAGCTCTCCCGTAGAAGTTTTGGCCAGGGGGCGATTCCGGCTTCACCTCATGTGAGAGAAAGTAAGATATTGAGGGTTACTGAAGGATTGCGGGAAGATTACGAATTGGTAATGAGGAAAATGAAGAAGGGAGGGTCTTCCCCTCCCTTTTTTGAATATCTGGAGCACAATGCAGCAGGGCCGAGGAAGTTGATCAGATCAGTTGCTTGATTTTGGCCAGGATTTCTTGCAGGGTCCCACCCACAGCCTTGGCGATAACCGGTTGATAATTGACCTGGGCAATAAGGTTCTCCATTTTCGAGGCTTCATCCAGGGCAATCAGTGACAAGGCGGTTTGTCCGTCGGGAGACAACTTCTGCGAGTTAAAAATCAAGTCATCCATACCCATGTTGACCATCTCCAGCTCTTCATTGGCCTTTTCCGCCGATTCCATACTGT
>JAUUYW010000405.1 GCA_030590265.1 Candidatus Krumholzibacteriia bacterium | reverse complement strand
CTGAAAACTGCGAATTCGCGGATTGTCCGAAGTGATTTCCGGAAGCAACCGACGCCGGCCCAGCAAGGTTTCCACGAAGCCATCGGCAATGGCCTGTTCTTTGGTTTTATCGATGAAGGTTCGCACGCCTGGGTAAGTCTTGAAATAGGTTTCGATAAAGGCAGCCGCCTCTTTGGTGCTGACCTTAATTTGCCTGGCCAGAGCCCTGGACCCCATGCCGTAAATGACACCAAAGTTAATGGCCTTGGCCCGGCTGCGTTGATCGGCAGTGACTTCTTCTTCGGGGATTCCTTCAATAAGGGCTGCCGTCCGGCGGTGCACATCAACCCCATCGGCAAAAGCTCCCAACAAACCAGGATCCTGGGCCAGATGGGCCAAAAGTCGCAGTTCAACCTGACTGTAATCGGCACTCAGAAAAACATTGTCGCTGTCACGAGGAATGAAAGCCTGCCGAATGAGCCGGCCCAATTCGGTGCGGATGGGGATATTCTGCAAATTCGGATCGCTGCTGGACAAGCGACCCGTGGCTGCCACCGCCTGATTGTAGGAGGTGTGAATCAAACCGGTTTTGGGATTGGCCAACCCCGGCAAAACATCGACGTAGGTATTCTGGAGTTTGGCCACCTGCCGGAATTCCAGAATCAGGGCAGGCAGCTCGTGGTCATCGGCCAAAGCGGTCAGGACTGAGACGTCGGTGCTCCAACCCGTGGTGGTTTTTTTGCTGGGTTTGAGGCCTAGTTTTTCAAAAAGAATCACCGCCAACTGTTTGGGGCTTTGGATGTTGAAATCCTCACCAGCCAATTGGTGGATTTTTTCTTTTAACTCAGTCAATTCTTTTTCAAATCTGGTTTTCAATCCAAGTAGGAAAGGTTTGTCGATGAGGATACCATTGCGTTCCATCTGCAAAAGCACGTTGGAAACCGGCATTTCCAGGTCGGTGAAAAGCCCATGCAATCCGGCCTCTGCCAGCTTGGGGTCCAGAATCTCGTATAGCTGCAAGGTGAAATCGGCATCTTCGGCTGCATAGAGCGCCAAATGATCAGGATCCACACCCAAAATATCCTTGAGCCTATCTCGGGCAGGGAAAAGCTCCTTGAATGGCATCATCCGGTGGTTCAAAAAATCCTGGACGAGGTCATCGAGGCCATGCCCACGCCGGCCAGGATCCAGGACGTAGGATGCCAGCATGGTATCAAACCGCGGTCCACCCAATGGCATGTCTGCCCCGAGCAAAATCCATTCGTCGTACTTGAGATTCTGACCGATCTTCAGGTTGGCAGGATTGGCCAGGATCGGGGCCAAAATTCTTCGCACTTCAGCGAGTCGGTCAGCCTCGGCACCCATGGGAAAGAGGGTGTCCATGCCGGCAACGCCACCTGTTTCATCAGCTTCACGCCAGCGAACGGGAATGTAGGCAGGGTCAACTTTCTCGCCCTGGGTGTTGAAGCCTGCCAGACACACTCCAACCAGCCGGGCCGTGTCCGTCCGCAGGCTGTCGGTTTCCGTATCCACTGCCAGAGGCGCAGCGGGATCCAACTCTTTCAACCACTTTTCTATTTTATCCACAGAATCCAGCAGGCGGTAACCACGATTTTTTCTTTTTTCCAACCACGAGAGTTCTGGAACAGAAACCTCAGCGGGAGACTCTACAACAACACCTTCCTCGGAAAGCTCCTCCGAGAATTCAGGAAATTTCTTCGACAATTTCCCCGCCATTTCAATGACCCGACGCAGGCCCAAATCCTGAAGCAGGCTGGTGACTTCCTTGCCCACCGGCAGGGTGGTTTTTAGCTGCTCCCAATCGAGGGCCACCTCCAGGTCTTTTTTGATGATGAAAAGATCCCGTGAGAGATAAACCTGGTCGCGGTTCTCACTCAGAACCCGTTTGAGCCGGGGAGTCAGCTTGCTGGCCTCCAGCTTCTCGTAGAGATTGTCCAGACTGCCAAATTCCCGAATCAGTTTCAGGGCGGTTTTTTCACCCACTCCCGGAGCGCCCGGAATGTTGTCTGCCGAATCACCGGAGAGGGCAAACACTTCAATCAAGTCAAGAGGTGTAAGACCGTATTTGCTTTTCACATTCTCTTCAGTGAGGGCTGTGACGGCATCCCCACGATGGCCAGGCTTCAGCATACCGATGCGGTGATCCAGCAGCTGCATAAAGTCCTTGTCACCCGTGAAGAACCAAACCTGATCGGTTTGAGCGGCGGACTGTTTGGCCACCGACCCCATCACATCATCAGCCTCGACTCCCTTCTGTTCCAAAACAGTCACTCCCCATTTGGAAAGGACCTCGCGCAGACGCGGCAGCTGGGCAGCCAGTTCTTCGGGCATGGGCTTGCGGTTGGCTTTGTATTTGGGGTACATTTCGTGCCGAAAATTCTTACCTTTCATGTCGAAAACAACTGCCAGGTATTCGGGTTGGTGCTCTTCAACGAGACGCAAAATACCACTGAGGAAACCGAAAACCACCGATGTGTGTTCGCCATTGGGTGCCGTCAAGGGGCGCCGGGCAAATGCATAATGGGAGCGGTAAAAGAGGGCGGAGCCGTCCACAAGAATCAGCGACACAGCAGGTCCTTTCCATAACGAATGTTAGATCCAGAGGCTATCTAGAGGTACAAGCCGTTGGTTTGAATATACCGGGCCACCGCCGATGGTAGTAAATCACCGGTAGGGTCACCGGCAGCCAACATAACACGGATTTCAGAAGAAGACACCCTCTGGTCGAATTCCGGGTGCAGAAGAAATGAGTCCCGATGCAATGCTGGGATGTTCTGGTCATGGCCATGCCGGCCGAGGACCAGAATTTTGGCCAGGGAGAGGATCTTATCAGGCTTTTCCCATTGGAAAAATCCGGCCAGGTTGTCGGCTCCCAAAATCAGGCGCAAAGTTGTATCAGGATTCAGGCGTTGCAACTCTTGGAGGGTTTCAACCATAAAAGACGAACCGCCACGCCTGATTTCCAGATCATCCACCGCAATTTGATCAAAAGGGGCAAAAGCCAGGTGGGCCATCTTCAATCTGTCCTGGGCGGATGCAGCACTGTCGGATTTGAAAGGCGAACGGAAGGCTGGAATGACCAAAATCCTCGAAGCTAATTCTTTGGCCAGAACAAATTCCGCCATGGCAACATGGCCGTTGTGAACCGGGTCCAGGGATCCACCAAGAATGGCCAGTTCCATGATCAGTCATCACCCGCGTCAAACTCTTCGTCCAACTCTTCGTTCAACTTGGTCAGGGCCTTTTGGGCGGAATGGCGGTAGGCACTGTCAGGGAAATCCCGAATCAACCGTTCATACATTACGGCAGCCAGCTCGTAATCATTCACCCGCAGGGCGCCTTCTCCCCGCTCCCAGAGTACACGATCCAGGAG
>JAUUYW010000257.1 GCA_030590265.1 Candidatus Krumholzibacteriia bacterium | reverse complement strand
GAAGTCTGCGATAAGGTCCGGGAGAGAACCGGTTCCTGACCGGGCACACCAGTGTGGCGGCAAAGCCGTCCGCGGGTATATATTTGAAAGTTGGAATAAGTCATGAGACACAACGTCAAGGGTCGCAAGCTTAACAGGACTGCGGCCCACAGAAAAATGCTCTACCGGAACCTGGTGACTTCGCTCTTCAAGCATGAGCGCATCACCACCACGGTGCCCAAGGCCAAAGAGGCCCGCATCGTGGCCGAGAAGATGATCACCTTCGCCAAGAAGGGCGATCTGCACTCTCGCCGGATGGCTGCACGCAAAATCATGGAACCGGGAATTCTGCAGAAACTTTTTGCGGAAATCGGACCTCGTTACGCTGATCGTTCCGGTGGCTACACCCGCATTATGCGGTTGGGTCCCCGCAAAGGCGACAACGCTGAATTGGCAATTCTGGAGCTGGTGGACAACACCGCCCGCCCCAAAAGCCTGGACAGCAAGAAGCGCACACGAGCTCGCCGGGTCCTCAAGGCCGAGGAAAAAGCCGAAGCTTTGGCTGCCCTGACCGAAACCACTGATGATGTGGCTGCAGAAGTAACCGAAAAAGTTGCAGACGCAGAGACTGAAATCGTGGATGAAGTCGTCGAAGCCAGCGATGCGGACGAGGAGAAGAAGGAGGACTAGTTCGCCCTCCTCTTTAACCGCCAGATGTCTCCGGGGTGGAAAGGATATGCAACTTTTCCACCCGACTGAACCGTCTGTGGTGCTCGTCCCAATACAAAATGCCCCCCAGTTTACCGGCTCGCCGGAGAAACTGGGGGGTGTTTTTGTATCAAACCGAATTCCCGCCGGTCATGGTTGCCCAAATTGGCCTGAAATATTGATGCGATATTGGTTGATCCCTCCCTCAAATTCATCTAAATTGAGCCCAATTGAAAGCTTCCCGAGGGACGCCGTTTTATGGTTATGCCCTTTGTACGATTGTTGCCATACCAGGGAGGATTCCCATGGCCCCCAGAACTTTGCTCACTGCCGGTATCACCGGCGTTGGTATGAGTTTTCCTGAAAAACGTCTGACCAATGCCGATTTGGAAAAGATGGTCGAAACCAATGACGAGTGGATCGTCGAGCGCACCGGCATTCGCGAACGCCGCATTGCCGAAGAAGGCATCGGAGCCTCCTTCCACGGCGCCAAGGCTGCCGAGGCGGCCATGGAGCACGCCCGAGTCAAACCCGATGAAATCGACCTGATCATCGTCCCCACCGTTACCCCTGATATGATGTTCCCGGCCACGGCCTGTCTCATCCAGGAAATGATCGGCGCCCCCAATGCCTGGGGATACGATCTTGAAGGAGCCTGCAGCGGATTCCTCTTTGCTCTGCAGAATGCCCGGGCCCAGATTGAAGCCGGTCACGCCAAAAAAGTTTTGGTCATCGGCACCGAAGTCATGTCTTCCATCCTGGACTGGACCGACCGCAACTCCTGCATTCTATTTGGTGACGGGGCCGGCGCGGTTGTCGTGGAAGCCATCGACGAATCGCGCATCGGCATCTTCGACGCCATCAACGGCATTGACGGCACGGGAGCCAAACACCTGCACATGAAAGCAGGCGGCAGCCTTCTGCCCGCCAGCCATGAAACCATCGACAACAAACTGCACACGGTTTACCAGTCCGGTCGCGAGGTTTACAAGTTTGCCGTCAAGGGCATGGCCAAGGTGACCAAGGATATCGTCGACCGCAATGGCTTCACCGGCCCCGACGTGGATCTCTTTGTTCCCCATCAAGCCAACATCAGGATCATCGAAGCAGCCCAGCGGCGTGTTGGCCTGGAAGACCACCAGGTGGCCATCACCATCGATCGTTTCGGCAATACCACCGCGGCGAGCATTCCGTCCGCCTTGAGGGTCGCCTATGAAGAGGGACGTCTCAAAGAAGGATCTCTGGTGGTCTTGTGCGCCTTTGGTGCCGGATTCACCTGGGGCTCCTGCATTCTGCGCTGGACAGCACCCTAACCGGGCTCCTTATATACACCATGATTAAAGTTGAAAAACTGACCCGCAATTTTGGAACGACCAAGGCCCTGAGCGACCTGAGCTTTCAGGTGGCCCAGGGCCAGATTGTTGGTTTTCTGGGTCCCAACGGGGCCGGCAAATCCACCACCATGAAAATTCTTACCGGCTCTTTGGCTCCCTCATCGGGCACTGCTTCGGTCAGCGGTTTTGATGTGATGGACGAGCCTCTGGCCGTGCGCCGGATGGTGGGTTTCATGCCCGAGAATGTTGCTCTTTATCAAGACGATACCGTTGGTGCTTTCCTCGACTTCGTGGCTGATCTGAAAACAATTCCCCGGCAGGGTCTGCAAGACCATCTGGATACAATCATTCACCAGTGTGGGCTGGACGAGGTTCGGAACAAGTTGGTGGGCAACCTCAGCCATGGTTATACCAAGCGGGTGGGGTTGGCCCAGGCCCTGGTGGGCGATCCACCGGTGTTGATTCTGGATGAACCCACCAGTGGGCTGGACCCTCATCAAATCGTGGGCATTCGCCAGCTGATCAAGAGCTTCCAGGGCGAGCGCACGGTGCTGATCAGCAGCCACATTCTTTCGGAAATCAGCGCTACCTGCGACCGGGTCATCATCCTCAACCAGGGACGCCTGGTGGGTGAAGATAGCGCCGAACATCTGGCCTCCGGTCTGGAAACAGGTGAATTGAAACCTGGCTTGGGGACAGCCGGACAAAGAGTTGTTCTGTCCTGGGATGGCGACCGCCAGCAAGTGGCCGAAGCATTGCGCCAGGTTGCCGGGGTGGATGACGTGATCGTCACCGACGATGGTGCCGAGGTTCTGATCGCCGGCAATCCAGTGGAAATCAGACCCCGGCTGGTTGAATCGGTTTTCCAATCGGGAGGACGCCTGCAAATCATCCAGGACAAAGGACCGAGCCTGGAAGACATGTTCCTGCGCCTGACCGGAGCCGACCTTTCGCCGGACAAACCCGTCTCGCCAACCGATGATGATGACGGAGCCGAATCATGAGGCAATTCAACGCCATCGTGCGCCGCGAAGTTGGGGCCTTTTTCCACAGCAGCCTGGCCCCAATCCTGTTGGGTGGTTTCCTGGTTCTGGTAGGATTGCTCTTCACCAAACTGATGATGGGTTACAGCGACCTGAGCACCAACGCCCTGCAGAGCGCTCGCAGCGGAAACTACATCAACCTGGCGGAGACGGTTTTTCGTCCCCTTGTTTCCACCATGCTGCTGCTGGTTGTATTGTTGATGCCTTCGTTGACCATGCGGCTTTTCTCTCCCGAGTACCGTTCCGGCCGTTACAACCTGCTGGCCAGCTGGCCGGTGCCGGACCACATCTGGGTCCTGGGGAAATGGTGGTCAGCCCTGGTCACGGCCGCGGTGATGATTCTGGCGACCATGGTTCTTTTTGTTTCGGTTTGGTTCTTCGGTCAACCGGAGCCCGGTCCCTTGTTCACTGTCTTCCTGGGTTTGATCTTGCTGGCCTCCAGTCTGGTTGCTTTGGGCACTTTGGCGTCGGTGGCCTTCAGTCATCAAATTCTGGCTTATTTTGTGGCTCTGGTTTTTGCCATCCTGCTTTTCATGGTGCAGCTTCTGGAGCGTTTTCTGCCAGGAATTCTGGGACAAATTGCCAACGAAATGTCCCTGATGCTGCACTTCGAACGCTTCAGTCGGGGAGTGCTCGACAGCCGGGATATTCTGTTCTTTATTCTGATGACCGTGCTTCCTCTGACAGCCGCCACCTCACTTCTTGCAGGCCGTCGTTTGCCCGCCCGCCGCCGCCTGACCCAATGGCTGCCCACTCTGATGATGCTGGTTCTGGCGGTGGTGGTCTATTTGCTGGGAATGTATTTCCCCGTCACCTGGGATTTGACCGGTAACAAGAGGTACAGCCTGGCTCCCCAAACCGTGAATATTCTGAACAACCTGGGTGCGGATCTCGACAAAATCGATGGTGCGGACAAGGTCACCGTTTATGCCTTCCTGCAACGTTACGACCCCGCTTACGACCTCACCGAAGTCTTGCTGCAAGGCTGCAGCCAGCAGTCGCGTCATTTTCGCTATGAGATGGTGGATCTGGAAACAGAAATCGAAATGGTGAAAAAGTACGACGTGAAGGTGGCCCGCAGCATGGTGGTGGAAGTGGGCGACCGCACCACCACGGTTTTACAGCCCGAAGAAAGTGGTCTGATCAACGCAGTCTACCGCCTGGTGGTGGGTGAGAAACCGGTCATCGGGTACTTGCTGGGACACGGAGAGCATCGTTTCGATAATTTGGAGATGTCGGGTTATGCCACCCTGGAGTTGGTTCTCTGGGAACAAGGTTACGACGTCAGGCCTTTGGTGCTGAGTGAAACCGGCGGTGTGCCTGAAGCCTGCGACGTATTGATCATCGCCGGGCCGCGCACCGATCCGTTGGGATTGGAAGCTGAAGCCGTGAGCCGGCATTTGGCCCGGGGCAAAGCGGTGCTCTGTATGTTTGACCCCGTCACTCCACCGGGTTGGGTTTCCTGGCTGGCGCAATACCGTATTCAGCCCACGGGAAAAGTGATCATCACCTCTTCGGGGCAGGGAAAAATCAGCCGCCTGCTGGAAGTTTTGGATGGTTATGGCGCCCACGAAATTTCCCATTCCATGGTAGGCGTGCGCACACTGTTTCCTTTTGCTCAGGCCCTGGGCATGTTGCCGGATGATGGTTCCGGCATCATGGGGGCGGTGCTGCTGGTGAGCAGCAATGTGAGTTGGGCCGAACTGGATCCCGAAACCCGCTTCAGCGGTCCGGCCCGATTTGACCCGGCCATGGACACCGCCGGGCCAGTGCCGGTTTCCCTGGTTTTGGAAATTCCTTCGGACCAACCCGAAGGTTCACCTGGCCGCATGGTGGTGGTGGGAAATTCCGAATTCGTCAACAACAGCATGATCAACCGCGAAGGCAACCGTGATCTGTTCCTGAATATGGTGGGATGGTTGGCCCGCGAAGAAAACCTCATCGAATTGCGGGGGCGCGATCCCCTCAGCCAGCCCATCATCCTGACCACCAATCAGAAGGATTTGATCCAATGGGGCGCAGTGGTTTTGTGGCCGTTGCTTGTGGTGAGCCTGACGGTGGGTATTATGGTGCGCCACCGTCGTCGAACTGAGGTAATATCTTGACTCCCCGGATTTCTTTGGATCGCCATGGCAAGGTGCCACGGTCGGTGATTGTTCTGGGTCTGATTTTGGTGGTGGCTGCCGTGGCCCTGTTTTTCGCCAGCCGGCGAGAGACCTCT